>CAZSMB010000001.1:0-79445 GCA_964607625.1 uncultured Sphingopyxis sp.
GCGACCGCCTGATCGGCCCGATCTTCGTCTTTTCCGTGCGCGGAAAATTCTAGGGCGGAGGGGGAGCGGCCCCGTCCGAAGCGCAGGCTTCGGGCGGGGCCGTTTCCACATCAGTAGGTCAAGAGGTCGAGCAGGCTGAACACGCCGTCCGCGCCAAGCTTGTCGGTGGCGCGCACCGGCGACCACGACCGGTCGCTGCCCAGCCAGGCGCGGTCGTCGAGTTCGAGCAGCCCGATGATCGTTTCGGCGACGATGCGGCCGCCAACGGGCCCGAGCCCCTCGCCCTTGTCGAAGCTGCCGGCGCTGGTTTCGCGCCCGATTTCGCCCGCTTCGGCGAGGATATAGAGCCAGAGCGGCGTCGCGCCACGCAGCGTCGCAGCCGGGCTTGCCGCTCCCGCGAGCGCCTCCGCTCGCGCGGTGACCTTGTCGATCTCCGCCGCCGGCCGGTCGCAGGCGCGCGCGATATATTCGCCCGACGGCAGGCGAAAGGCCTGACCGCGGAGCAGGTTGCGCAGGGCGAGCGACTTGACATCGCCCGCGCCGACAAAGGGCAGGTCGAGGAGGTCGGCGGCAAGCTGCGTATCGAGCTTGTCGGCGCGGTCGACGGTTGGATCGGACAGGTCGAGAAGCTGGGGCCATTCGACCACCGCCTTCGCGTCGCCGAGCGGACTGAAGCCGAAGCCCAGCGTCGCGCCGAACACTTCCAGCGCGGGCTTGCCGGCCTGGACCTGGACACGCTGCGGGATCATCGAATGGCCGAAGCGGAAACCCGCGACCGCGAACTCGACCGGGATGAAGGGATCGGCGCCCGCTTCGGCACCGAACGGGCAATCGTCGGGACGATAGATGCGGCGACCGTTCGCGAGGATATCGGCGATGAGCGGCGCCCCCACCATCGCGCGCAGAAAGTCGTTCACGACGACCCAGTGATAATGCCAGGTTACGGTGCGGCGGCATTCGTCGAACAACGCATGGCCCGCAAGGCCCCGCGCGTGGAGCGTGTCGGCGACGCGGTTGTGGAAGCGGATGAAGCCGAGTTGGAGCTGCGAGATTATGCGGTTTTCGTCGTTGCGCGGATCACCGATGATCGCCCGGCCGTGCGACGACCGCGCCAGGTCCTGCCCGGCGAGCGCGCTGGCGCCCGGCGCATCGGCGCCCGTCAGTATCTTGATCCCGTTAAATTCGCTGCCCGCACCGCCGCCCGCGACATTGTGATAAAGGAATGGTGCGCCGTCGGGGCCGTCGCCGTAGATATTGTCGAGATCGAGCGTCGGGGTGCGGAAATTCTCGGTCGCCTCGGCGGTGTCGAGCCGCGCGAAGCTGCTCGTGAGGTCGAGCGTGATATCATGGTCGATGAACTGGCCGAAAAAGATGTGGCCGACGGGTACGCCCGAGGTTTTCCTGGCCGGTCCGGTCGATTTCATCGGACCATTCTTGTCGGCGATCGCGGCAAGGTCGCGCGGGTCGATGTAGAGCGGCGGGGCGTGCGGGAACATGCGTCCGAAACGGTCGCTGCGGACGACCGAATGGTGGCACAGGGCGTGCAGGCCCGCGAACGGCTTGAGTCCATGATGCGTAGGCATAGCGTCTCCTTCGCCCGCGGCGGGGCCGCGGGACGTGGTCTAAAGGGAAAGGATTCGAGCACGGGGCTGCGCTTTCGCCCCCGCTGCGCGCCGGGAGGCGAGAGATGAAGCCCATATGTTTTATGGCAGACCCGGATGCGAGATTATGCCCGTCATGGACCGCCCGATAGGATCAAAACGTCGCGCGAACGGCGCCCTGTCGCACGCCGCGCACGGGTCGACAGGTTAAGCGCCGGTTAGCCGGCTTTCGCGTAGGCCTCTATCGCGGCGAGGTGTGACGCCTGGTCGTCGGCATCGAGGAACGAGCCGGTGAAGCTGTTGCGCGCGAGGGTGGCAAGATCGTCCCGCGACAGGTCGAGCGCGTCGGCGACCGCGTGGTAATTGGCGCCGATATAGCCGCCGAAATAGCTGGGGTCGTCGCTGTTTATAGTGGCGTGGAGACCGGCGTCGAGCATCGCCTTCAAGGGGTGGTCGTCGATGTCGCCGACGACGCAGAGCTTGACGTTCGACAGCGGGCAGACGGTCAGGCACATGCCTTCGGCCGCGAGGCGCGCGACGAGCGCGGGGTCTTCGAGGCTGCGGTTGCCGTGGTCGATGCGGTCGACCCGCAACAGGTCGAGGGCTTCGCGGACATAGTCGGGCGGCCCTTCCTCGCCCGCGTGCGCGACGAGCTTGAGCCCGAGACCACGGGCGCGGGCGAAGACGCGCGCGAACTTCGACGGCGGGTGACCGACTTCGGAGGAATCGAGCCCGACGCCGTCGATCCGGTGCAGCCACGGCATCGCTTCGTCGAGCGTCGCCTGCGCCTCCGCCTCGCTCAGATGGCGCAGGAAGCAGAGGATGAGCTTCGAGGTGATGCCGTGGCGTTCGCGCGCGTCGTCGAGCGCGCGGGTGATGCCCGCCATCACCGTGTCGAAGGCGACGCCGCGCGCGGTATGCCCCTGCGGATCGAAGAAGATTTCGACGTGGCGCACGGTGTCGGCGCGGGCGCGGTCGAGATAGGCGGCGGTGAGGTCGTGGAAATCCTGCTCGGTGTGGAGGACGCTCATCCCCTGATAATAGATGTCGAGAAAATCCTGGAGGTTCGAGAAGGCATAGGCGGCGCGCACCTCTTCGACCGAGGCGAAGGGGATCGCGATGTCGTTGCGGCGCGCGAGGTCGAACATCAGCTCGGGCTCGAGCGAACCTTCGATATGGAGATGGAGTTCGGCCTTGGGCAGGCCGTCGATGAAGGCGGCGCGCTCGGCGGCGGAGGCGAAACCGTCAGCCATCGGTGCGTGCCGCCTCTTCGCCGAGGATGATCGCTGCCTCGGGCTTGTGGCGGCGGATTTCGGCTTCGGAAAGCCCGTCGATCTCGTGCGGGAAGATCAGCCAGCGGTCGGTTTCGTGGACGAAATAGTCGGGCACGAGGTCGGTGACGTTGCGCCCCGGCTTGTACCAGACGGTCGCGATGCGGATGTCGCGCGGCATGTTGTAGCGGCAGCGCGCCTTCAGCTCGGCAAGGAACGCACGGATGCTGCGCCCCGAATCGAAGACGTCGTCGATCAGCAGCAGCCGGTCGTCGGGGTTCAGCGTGTCGATCAGATAGCCGAGCGCGAAGACCCGCACCACCGGGTCCTGACGGTCGATGCCGTGGTAGGAGGAGGTGCGGATCGCGATATGGTCGCAGGGCACGCCATGATAGTCGAGCAGTTCCTGCACCGCGATGCCGACCGGCGCGCCGCCGCGCCAGATGCCGACGAGATGCGTCGGCGCGAAGCCGCTGTCCAGCACCTGCCGCCCGAGCCGCATCGAATCGGCGAGCAGCTCGTTCGCGCTGATGAAGATTTTGTCGTCGGTCATGGGCGAGGTCTAACCGGGCGCGCGGGGGCGGGCAAGGACCGCACGGACGAGCTGGTGCGGACTTCGCCGAAGCCGATATCCAGGGGTCACGTCCGCGACAGTCGTTTACAGGTGTCGAACTCCAAAATAAGGAAGAGGGGTGTCCAGGCGGGCGGCGGCGGGGAGCGCCTGCGTCGTGGCCGTGACGGGTGTTTCGCCGCAGGAAGCCAGATTTGACCGAATTCGGAGATGCAAACAGGGGTGCCGAGCGGAGCGGCTTCGGCCGTTTCGCCGACGGGACGCGATCGAGCCACGATCATGTGGCGCAGGCTTTGGGCAACGAGATCCTGGCGGGCGTGTACCCCGCCGGGTCGAAGCTGCCGCAGGAAGCCGACATATTGAAACGCTTTGGCGTATCGCGGACGGTGCTGCGCGAGGTGTTCAAGACGCTGACCGCCAAGGGGCTGATCGCGGCCAAGCCGCGGGTCGGGACGACCGTGCTCGACAGCTCGCACTGGAATTTCTTCGACGCCGACATTCTGTCCTGGAAGGTGAGCCAGGAGTTCGACCTCGCCTTCATCCGTTCGCTGGCCGAAGTGCGCGTGGCGGTCGAATCGGCCGCAGCGGAGGCGGCCGCCAAGCGCCGCAGCGACGCCGACGTCGCGGCGATGCGCGATGCGCTGGCGCGCATGGATGCGGCGACCAGCGATGCGCGCGCGTTCGCCGAAGCCGACCTTGCGTTCCACGAAGCGGTGGGGCGCGCGTCGGGCAATGCGCTGATGCGATCCTTGTCGGCGGTGATCGAAACCGCGCTCGTTGCGTCGTTCCGGATGAGCTCGCCGGTGAACGAGGTCGAGGCGCATCGCGCCAGCGTTCGCGGCCACGGGCGCATCGTCGATGCGATCGAGGCCGGCGACGGGGACGGCGCAGCCCGGGCGATGAAGGATATCATCGGCCACGGGGTCGGGCGGATCGAAGCCGTGGCGGGTAGAAGGAAAGGTTAGGGGCGCGGCCCCGGGGCAGCCTTAGGGTCAGGACCCATTAATTGCACGTTCGAAGCCATTTCGGCGTCCCTTCGGGATTTGACCGATTTTGTCCATTGCGTCGTTGGAAAGACTGGAAATATCGACATATTCCTTCGCCTTTCCGCCTCGCACTGAACAAAATCGCTTCAAACCTCGATCGTACAATTAATGGGTCCTGACCCTAGATCCTGAAATCATAGCGCCCCGCGCCGACCTCGAAGCGCGGTCCGTCGGGCGTCTGGACAAAGGCGGCGACGTCGGGGTGGCCGGACAGCATCAGCCCGCGCTCTTTCCACTCTCCCGGCGGCAGCTCGACGTCCGCGACCGCATTGGCCGGGACGACAAGCGTGAAGCGCGTCAACCCGTCGGCATCGCCCTGCGTGGCGGCTTCGATGCGTCCGACGGGCGAATCGAAACGGGCGGCGACACGGCCAACGGCGGGCAGCCACAAGGGGCGCGCGGCGATGCGAGCGAACCCCGGTGCGGCCGGAGCGATGCCCGCCAGGCGGCGATAGAAGAATCCGACCACCGCCCCAAAGGCGTAATGGTTGTAGCTGTTCATCGCGAGGTCGCCGGTATCCCCGTTCCAGCGCTCCCACATCGTCGTCGCTCCCTGTGCGACCATATAGCCCCAGCTCGGATAGGCGGTCTGCAACAGCAGGCCCGCCACTTCGTCGAACTTGCCCGCATCCGCGAGCACGTCGAGCAGATAGGGGGTGCCGAGGAAGCCGGTCGAGAGCGTCATGCCGCGACGGCGGATATCGGCCGCCAACATATCGGCGGCATCGGCCCGCAGCGCAGGGGGGACGAGATCCATGTAGAGCGACACGATGTGGCTCGTTTGGCTGCCGTTGCCGCAGCGGCCTTCGGCATCGACGAACTCGGCCCGGAAGGCGTTGCCGATCGCGGTCCGCAACCGGCGATAGCGGGCCGCGTCGTCGTCGCGCCCGGTCGCCGCTGCCATGTCGGCCATCAACGCGGCGGACCACGCCCAATAGGCGGTCGCGCACAGCGCGCGCGGCGTCGTTTCGTCGTCTGGCGCGACGGCATCGACCGACAGCCAGTCGCCGAGGTCGAGCCCGCGATCGTGGCGCCAGATATGGTCGGGGTTGGAGCGTGCGACGAAATCCATCCAGGCTTCCATCGCGGTCCAGTTTTCTTCGATCGCGGCGGTGTCGCCATAGCGTTGCCACAGCTGCCACGGCAGGATGATGCCGGCCTCGCTCCATCCCGCCGTCACGACGTCCGGAAAGGAGAGCGGTTGGGGAACGACGATCGGATAGGCGCCGTCGGGACGCTGCGCAGCGCGCGCCTCGCGAAGGAAGCGCCGCGTGAAAGGGTCGACTTCCATATTGAACGCCGCGGCGTCGAGAAAGACCTGAATATCGCCCATCCACCCCATCCGCTCGTCGCGCTGAGGGCAATCGGTGGGCACGGCAAAAAAGTTGCTGCGCTGGCTCCACAGCGCGTTGTTCCAGAACGCCTGCAGCAAGGGCGCATCGGGGAAATCCATGTGGCCGACCTCGCGGCACGCGCTGTGGACGACCACCGCCTCGACATCGCTGCCGGTCGGTGTGCCCGGCCATCCGGTCACTTCGACATAGCGAAACCCATGATAGGTGAAATGCGGTTCGAAACTTTCGGGCGCGCCGGTGCCGGCCAGCGTGAACCGGTCGGTCGCTTCGGCGAGACGCAGGTTTGCCAGGTCGGCGGTGCCGTCCGGAGCCAGCAGTTCGGCAAATTTGGCGACGATCGTCGTGCCGGCAGGGCCGTGCGCGCGGATCCGGGCCCAGCCGGACATATTCTGGCCGAAATCGAACACGAAACGACCCGGGGCGGATTCGGTGACCGACAGCGCGCGGCGGGTGCTTCGTCGCTCGATCGCGGGCGAGGTTTGCGCGACGAGCCGGGCATCCGGTGACGCGCCCACGCGGGCGGGCGCCCAATCCGCAGCGTCGAAGCCGGGGCGATCCCAGCCCGGGCGCTCGGCGCGCGCGTCATAGGTTTCGCCGTCGTAGATTTCCGATCGGATCACCGCGGACGGCGCGATCGTCCAGTCCGGTCCGGTGGCGACCCATTGCCGGCTGCCGTCGGCATAGTCGAGACGCAACTGGGCGCGAAAGCGGCGGGGTGCGGGGCCAAAGCCGTAGCGTTCGATCCGCCAGCCGAACGGGCTGGCGTACCAGCCGTCGCCGACGAGCGCCGCGAGGCAATTGACGCCCTCGATAACGTGCGCGGTGACGTCGTAGCATTGATAAAGAATATGACTTTTCGCGACCGTCATTTCGGGCGCGAGAATGCCGTCTGATACGCGCTCTCCGTTGATCCGCGCCTCATAGGCGCCCAGCGCGGTCGCATAAAGGCGCGCGGCGACAATGGGCTTGTCGGACGAGAATTCGGTGCGCAGCAACATCGCGGGCTCGCTCGGACGCGGGTCACCCTGCGCCCAGGAGGTGCTGGGAACGACTGAGGGCCAGCCGTTCGCATCGAAACCGGGGGCCATCCACCCCTCTGGCGGATCGGGCAAGACCCGGAACGCATCCGCGGTGATCCGGTCGATGCGGCCATCCGCCCGGTGCAGGCGGACAAGCGCCGCGAAGGCCCCGCCGTCGACCGGAAAAAAGCCTTCGGTATCGGCTTCGACGAGCGCGCAAAGGCAGTTGCGGCCGGGCACGACCTCGCCGTCGTAGGCGGCGAGCGTTCCCCAGAAGGGAAGCGCGCTGTCCCAGCCGAATGGCCGGTCGAGCGGCGACGGCGCGCCATTGACCCAGACGCCGCGCAGATGGTCCTTGCCGGCGATCAGCAGTTCGGCGCGAACAAGGTCGTCGGGCGCGTCGAAATCGAGCCGGAAGGCATGGCGGCGCGGATCGAGCGCCTGTTCGCCCCACATCCACCGAACGCCTGCCGCCCGGTCGCCTGCGGCCAACGCATCTTCGGCTTCGATCCAGTCGCCGCGCCAGTCGTCGGGGGCGAGCAGCCCGGTCTCGAACCACGCCGGACCGGACCGGACCGCGCCGTTGATTTCGACATCCCACCACAGGCGCTGTCCCGACGCGAAGGCAGGGCCATCCCACGCAATGTCGAGCGAGGCGCGAGAGGCGACCGTGCCGCTATCCCACAGCAGGACGCCATCGTTCAGCGCCTGCGCGCTGGCGGCGGCACGGATGCGATAGCTGTGCTGCGCGGCGCCCCGCGTGTCGCTCTCCATCCGCCAGGACAGGCGCGGCCGCGATTCCTCGGTTCCGAGCAAGTCCGGACTATGCTCCGCGCGCAGGTCGACGATACGCATGATCGGGACCCCTATATGTCGAGCCCGAGCCGATAGATGCGGTTCGCGTTGCCAGCGAACAGGGCGTGGCGTTCGTCGGCCGTGAAATCGGCGGTGATCGCATCATAGGCGTCGAAATGCTTGTCGAAGCTGCCGAACAATTTGTCGGTCGGGAAGTTGCTCGCGAACATCGTGCGCGCCTTGCCGAACATCTCGATCGTTTCGAGCACATAGGGACGCGCCCGTTCGATAGTCCACGGCCGCCAGGTAAAGCCCATTCCCGATATCTTGACCGCGACGTGGGGCAGCGCCGCGAGCGCCGCCATGCCGCGGCGCCACAGGTCCCAGCCGTCGGGGTCGTCCGGAATCGCCATTCCGGTGTGATCGATGACGACTTGCGTGTCGGGATGCCGCGCGAACAGCGCCGCGAGATGGTCGAACTGACCGGCATAGGCCTGCAAGTCGAAGCTCAGCCCGTGATTTCGGAGCAACGCGAAACCGCGCTCCCAGGCATCGCTGGTGGTAACGTCGTCGGGAGCGTAGCTGCGCGCCGGGTCGGGATGCCAGTTGACGATGTGACGGATGCCGCGAACGTGCGCATGCTCGGCATGACGGCCGAGGAGCGTCCCGACGTCAGGGTCGTCGAGCGCGGCGAAGGCGACGATTCCGCTCGGCAGGCCGCGATCGTCCGCCATCGCCTGAAGCCATTCGGTTTCCCTGAGCGCATCGTCGGGGTGGGCGCCGGCGTCGATATGCACGATCCCGCGAACATCCCATCGGTTCGCATCGGCAAGATAGGCGTCGAGCGGATAGTCGGCGGCGATCGGTTCGACGCTGCCGTTGGGATTGTCGCTGTCGAAGGGCGGCGTCAGCCACGGGTAGCGGATGTGCGACAGATCCCACAGATGGACGTGCGGATCGACGAGGGGAGGGCGGATGGCCATGTCAATAGGTCGCCCGGCCACCCGACGTGTCGAATACCGCGCCGGTCGAGAAGCTCGCGTCCTCGCTGGCAAGGAAACAGATCATCGCCGCATTTTCGTCCACCGTACCAAAGCGCCCCATCGGGATCTTCGACAGCATGAAATCGATATGCGCCTGCGTCATCTGGTCGAAAATGGCGGTGCGGACCGCCGCCGGGGTGACGGCATTGACGGTGATGTTGTCCTTCGCCAGCTCCTTTCCGAGCGACTTCGTCAGCCCGATCACGGCCGCCTTCGATGTCGAATAGGCCGAGGCGTTGGGGTTGCCCTCCTTGCCGGCGACCGAAGCGATGTTGACGATCCGGCCATAGCCGTTCGCCTTCATATGCGGGATCGCCGCCTTGTTGCAGAAGAAGGTACCGTCGAGGTTGATCGCCATGACCTGGCGCCAGGCGTCGGACGGATAATGTTCGAGCGTTTCGTTCGGTCCGGTGATCCCCGCCGATACGACCAATATGTCGAGCCGGCCGAGCCTGGCGACGACATCCGCCGCCGCTTTCGTGACCGCCGCTTCGTCCGACTGGTCGACGCGCGCGCTGTGCGCTGCGAACCCGCAATCGGCAAGTGCGGCTTCGGAAACGTCCCATACGCTGACCTTTGCGCCTTCGGCGGCCAGCCGCTCGGCGGCGGCGCGGCCGATGCCTGCGCCGCCGCCGGTGACGACCGCGACGCGGTCCGCAAAGCGCCCCTTCACGCCCGCCATGCCACGAAATCCTGACGCTGCTGCCCCAGCTTTTCGATGCCGAGTTCGACGACATCGCCGGCCCTCAGATACCAGGGTTCGGGCTTTTGGCCGAGGCCGACTCCCGGCGGGGTGCCGGTGGTGATGATGTCGCCGGGTTCAAGGGTCATGAACTGCGACACATAGGCCACGATCTGGGCCACGGTGAAGATCATCGTGCCGGTGCTGCCGTCCTGCACGCGCTTGCCATTGACCGACAGCCACATCGCCAGCTTTTGGGGGTCGCCGACTTCGTCCGCGGTGACGAGCCAGGGGCCGACAGGTCCGAAGGTGGGAAAGCCCTTGCCCTTGTCCCAGGTCATCCCGCGCTCTTGCTGCCAGTGGCGTTCGGATACGTCGTTGACGACGCAATAGCCCGCGACATGGTCGAGGGCATCGGCTTCGGCAACATAGGAGGCACGGGTGCCGATGACGACGCCCAGTTCGACCTCCCAGTCGGTCTTTCCGGAATCCCTGGGGATCGTCACGGGATCGTTCGGTCCCTGGATGCAACCGACCCATTTGTTGAAGACGACCGGCTCTTCGGGGATCGGCAGGTTCGATTCGGCGGCATGGTCGGCGTAGTTGAGGCCGATCGCAACGAAATGGCGGGTCCCGGCGACACAGGCGCCATAGCGCACGTCGCCTTCGACGAGGGGCAGCGAGGCGGGGTCGAGCGCGGCGAGCTTCGCAAGGCCGTCCTTGCCGATCGCTGCGGGGTCGATGTCGGCGACATGGGCGCCAAGATCGCGGATACGCCCTTCGGCGTCGATCAGGCCCGGCTTTTCGGCGCCGGGGGCGCCATAGCGACAGAGTTTCATATCGGTCTTTCCTCAGTTCGAATAGGGACGGTGAAGGGCGATGTCGCGATTGAGCTCGACGCCGAAACCCGGTTTGTCGAGCGCGGTCGCGCGGATGCGGCCCCGCTCGGGAACCGGTTCGCCGAGCAACTGGGGGGCGAACATCGGCACCACTTCGCTGGGTCCGGGGTGCATCATCAGAAATTCCGCGAACGGCGAATTATGACGGGTAATCACGAAATGATAGCTGTACACCGAAGACCCGTGGGGTACCATCAGCACGCCCTTGCTGTCGGCATAGTTGGCGATCTTGATCAGTTCGGTAACGCCTCCGCACCAGCCGACGTCGGGCTGGACGATGTCGCAGCATTCCATGTCCATCAGCATGCGAAAGCCCCAGCGCGTCGCTTCGTGCTCGCCGGTCGTGACGAGCAGCCCTTTGGGCGCCTGCTTCTTGAGTGCGGCATATCCCCAATAATCGTCGGGCGACAGCGCCTCCTCGATCCATTTGAGACCGCATTCGTCCCATGCGCGATGGGCGAGACGCGTCGCATAATCGAGGTCGAGGCTCATCCAGCAATCGTACATCAGCCAGAAATCGTCCCCGCATTTCGCCCGCATGTCGGCCAGCAGCGCGATATTTTTCTCCAGCCCTTCCAGCCCCTCGGCCGGACCGTGGTGGAGCGGCAGCTTGCCGCCGATGAATCCCATCTCCTTCGCAAGATCGGGGCGCGCTCCGGTCGCATAAAACTGGAGTTCGTCGCGCACCGCGCCGCCGAGCATATGATAGACCGGCTCGCCGCGCAGCTTGCCGAGAAGGTCCCAAAGCGCGAGGTCGACGCCCGAGATCGCATTCACGACCAGCCCCTTGCGGCCATAATAGAGGGTCGAGAAATACATCTGGTCCCAGATTTTCTCTACCTCGGTCGGGTTGCGCCCGACCAGGAAGCGCGACAGGTGCCGTTCGACGATGAAGCAGGCGGGCTCGCCCCCCGTGGTCACCGCGAAGCCGATGGTCCCGTCCTCGGCTTCGATCTCTACCACCAACGTGCCGAGCACGTTGATCCCGAAGCTTTGCCGCGACGCGCGATATTCGGGATAGCGGCTCATCGGCGTCGCGATATGGTCGTCGATCCAGTGGCCCTCGCCCTGGTCGTGATAGTCGGCGCCGCCGCCGCGCACGGTAAAAGCGCGGACGTGCCGGATTTTCGGCAGGCCGCGGGTCGCGGCGATGTCGATGGAAGGCTGTTGGTTCACGAACTGGTTCCTGTTGTGCCCGGGGCGGGAAAGGCGGCGGCCGCATCGTCGAGCACGAGGGCCCAATCATTGCCCGGCGCGGTCTCGCCCGGTGGGTCGAAGCGGCGTGTGCCGCGATTGGCGAAGCTGCCGATCGGTGTCACCGTGCCGTTGCGCGGAGAATACCAGGCGGCGCGAACCGTTCGCCCCGCGATGATCCCAAGCCGCATCGTGAACGGGCGGCCGGTGTAGCTGTAGGCAAAGGCGTAGCGGTCGCCGCGGCTGGCGAGAATGCGGTCGTGGCGCGGAGCGTTGTCGAGGATCATCGCCTGATCGGGCACGCGGCCGGTCATCGGGCGTGATTCGACGAGTGCTTTCAGATGGCGCATCTGGTCCGCCCCCGGTGCGCCAGGCGCCTCCAGCGCCTCATACCAGGGAAGGACAGGCTCGAAATTGGCGGTGTCGGCGCCCGGCAGGTACATTTGCATCACATGGTTTTCGCCATAGGTGTGCCCGAAGGCGCCCGCCATCACCGCCCACCATGCGTAGCGACGCACGTCGGCGGCCTGCCATCGCGGGGCGCCGGCGGGTTCGTGCAGGCCATGCGGAATATTCTCGTAGCTCGGCTCGCCGTCGAGCACCGGCTTGGCGGGAGAGCGCGCCCAGGCCTCGGCGACGTAGCGCCAATTGTCCTCGCCGATCGCGTTCGGCCCTTCCTGATCATAGGCGCGATGTCCCGACTGGAACATGTTGAAATCGAGCCACGGCGCCTGATGCCACTGCCACAGCGACGATGTGCGGCCGATCGGATGAAAGGTCATCAACTGCTGCGGCGCGATGGCCTTTATGGTGGTCCCCAGCGCATCCCAGACCGCCGTGCGCGATTCGGATCGCGTGTCGCCGCCGTTGAGCCAGACGACATTCGTCCGTTTGCCATAGCGTTCGGCGAGGAAGCGTCCATAGACCGCGGCGTTGGCTTCGGTGAGCTGGCGGTCGGTGGCAAGATCGCCCCATGCCGGAACCATCGCGACATAGATGCCGTGAGCGGCGGCGCGATCGACCATCCAGTCGACATGATCCCAATAATCGTATTCGCCGGGCTTTGCAGGATCCCGCCCGGCGGTCGTGCGCGGCCGCGCGGGGTCGCCGTCGACAAGCGCGGGCGCGCCGTAACGGCTCGTCATCTGCGGCGTGTGCAGCAGCATCACCTGGACGACGTTGAAGCCCTGTCGCTCGCGCACGGTCAGATAATGTTCGGTTTCGTCCCGGTCGAGGCGGCTGAGCAACAGCCAGGCGGTATCGCCGAGCCAGAACCAGGGTTTGCCCCCCGCCTCGAGGTAGCGGTGGTTCGCCGAGACCGAAAGCTGCGGAAGGGGCGTAGCGGCCGCGCACGCCGGCTGCCCAATGGCGCAGGCCGCGAACGCCGCCAATATCGTCGCAATTCGCCTTTTCACAACATCCTCTCGCCCCGCCCGGACGTGGGCGCCGCCGCGCGCGGACCGCTGCGGATTCGCGGCGGCTGCGCCATTGCGATTATAAATATAATAATACTATTTGGTCAAGCCACGACAGAGGCGCTTTGCGCGCCGCCTATTGCAGGTTCACATACATGCCGCCGTCGACGAGCAGCGCGGCACCGGTGACATAGGCGGCCATGTCGGAGGCCAGGAATATGATGGGCCCGACCATATCCTCAGGCTGTCCCAGGCGCCCGAGCGGGGTGCGCGATTCCATGTAGCGACGCTTGTCCTCGTCGGCGAGATCGTCCTTGTTGATCTCTGTCAGGATCGTGCCTGGCAGCACGCTGTTGCACCGGATGCCGTGGCGCCCGAGCGCAATGGCGGCCGACTGCATCAGCGAATGAACCCCGGCCTTGGTCGGCGTGTAGTGCGTCTGATATTCGCCGCCGACGAGGGCCGATATCGACGATACCGCAACGATCGCGCCGCCGTCGCCTTGCGCCACCATCTGCCGCGCGGCGGCCTGGCACATATAATAGGCGCCGTGCATATTGACGCGCTGGGTTCGCTCGAACGTCTCGGCCGGCATGTCGAGAAACGAATGAAAGGGGCAGATGCCCGCGTTGGACACCATCACGTCGATCCGGCCGAAGGCGTCGAGCGCGCGCGCAACGAAAGTCTGCGCGGTTTCGGGCAGCGCGACGTCGCCCTTGACCGCGATCGCCCGACCCCCTGCGGCCTCGATGGCCGCGACGCAGCTTTCGGCGGCGGCATCGCTCGAGGCATAGTTGATGGCAACCCGGGCGCCGTGCCGCGCCGCGCCGATCGCGGCAGCGCGGCCGATGCCGGTCGAGCCGCCGGTCACCAGCACCGTTTTTCCTTCCAATAGTTTCATGGCGCTTTCCTGTTCCAGATCATGGCGTTTCGGCAAGGATCGACCGGTCGATTGCCTCGATCCGGTTCACGCCGGTCAGTGTCATCGCGACGGTCATTTCCCTTGCGATCAGTTCGAGCAGCTTCGCGACGCCGGCTTCTCCCTGTGCGGCCAGCGCGTAAATCCACGCGCGACCCAGCAGCACGCCTTTAGCGCCAAGCGCCAGCATCCGAACGACGTCCAGTCCGCTGCGTACGCCGCCGTCGGCGAGGATCGTCAACGCGTCGCCGACCGCATCGGCGATCGGCGGCAAGGCCCGCGCGCTCGACAGGACGCCGTCGAGCTGGCGACCGCCGTGGTTCGATACCACGATGCCATCGGCGCCGATCGCCGCCGCCTCGCGCGCGTCCTCGGGATCCAATATGCCCTTGATGATCAGCGGACCGTTCCATTCTGCCCGGATCCAGTCGAGATCCTTCCACTGGATCGACGGATCGAAATTGGCGCCCAGCCAGCCCATATAGTCGTTGAGTCCGCTATCCTTGCCGAGCACGGGCAGCAGATTGCCCAGCATGTGCGGCCTGCCGCGCACCCCGACGTCCCACGCCCAGCCCGGCTTTCCCATCGCCTGCAAAACCCGCCGCAGCGGTCCGCGCGGCCCCGACATGCCCGAATGGGCATCGCGATAGCGCGCGCCGGGAACCGGCATGTCGACGGTGAAGACCAGCGCTTCGGCCCCGGCCGTTTTTGCACGCGCGATCAGGTCCTTCATGAACGACCGGTCGCGGATGACGTACAGCTGGAACCAGAAGGGGTCGGCCGCGCGGGCGACATCTTCGATCGAACAGATCGACACGGTGGACAGGCAGGTCGGGATGCCCGCCGCCGCGGCCGCCCGCGCCGCCTGCAACTCGCCGCGCCGGGCATACATGCCGCCGATCCCGACCGGCCCGATCGCGACGGGCAGGGTGAGCTTGCGCCCGAACAGCGTGGTCGACAGGTCGATGTTCGCCACATCCTTCAGCACGCGCTGGCGCAGCGCGATGCCGGCAAGATCGCCGACGTTGCGGCGCAGCGTCTCTTCTGCGTTCGCGCCGCCATCGGCATAGTCGAACAGGAAGCGCGGCACGCGCCGCCGCGCCGCTTCCCGAAAATCATTCGCCGACGAAATGATCATCGCCGGCTCAATAGGATGTGAAGAGCGCGCGGCGCGCAAGGTCGAGCGCGGCAACGGCATCGTGCCGCTCCTGCGCCGCCTGCATCGCTTCGAAATCGAGCGTGTCGAGCGCACGGTCGATCGCCTTGAGGAAGCCGATCGCCGAATTGGCCGCGGCGACGCTGTCTTCGCGGAAGGGGAATTGGTCGAGCTGCCACACGCCTTCCCAGCCATTCTTGCGCAGCGTGTAGAAAAATTCGAACAGCTCGATCGGGTGCACCGACCCCGCGATCAGGTCGTCGTCCCAACTGCGGAAATTGTCGTTCACGTCCATGCCGAAAAGCCGGCCGTGATCGATCGCGAGCTGGGCCGCATCGGCGGGCGATTCCCCGCCGTAAAGCGAGTGGCCGAAATCGAGCAGGACGCCGACATTGGGAAGCCCCATCCTCTCGATCCCCAGCAGGGTGCGGGCAATGCTGTCGTAGCTCATGTGGACGCGCGGTTCGCGCGGCTTGTACTCGATGACGAACTTCAGGTCGGGGTTCTGGCTCGCCAGGTCCCCGATACCGTCGATGCTGCGTTGCCACAGCGTCTTGTGATCGACCTGGAAGGGATAGTCCCAGCCATCCTGCCCCGGCCACAATTTGACATAGTCGGCGCCGAAGTGGCGCACGACATTCGCGGCGTCGTTGACCATCTCGTTGGCCAGGCGGCGGATGCCCGGATCGGGATTGGTGAACGCCCCCTTCGCGAACTGCCGCGTGTAGATTTCGGGCGTGATGCCGATCACCGACAAGCCGTTGCGGTCGAGCGCGGCGCCGACCTCGTCCAGCGAAAGGCCGGGATCGACGAACGGATAGTTGATGTCGACCACCGACAGGTCATCCACCTGTCCCGCGAGGTCGATCATCTCGATCAGCGAGCGTGGCGGTCCGTAGCCGTCCGTGGCGTAGCGGTCGACATAGGTTGCGAAGTGCCAGATGCCGGCTCCGAATTTCAATTTGCTAGTCACGCTTCGATCCTCATCCTAGGGGGTGTGGCTGCTGCCGGGGCGGTCAGGCGACGACGACTTCGACGCCGGCGCCTTCGATCGCCGCACGGTCGGCGTCGCCGATCCGGTCGTCGGTGATCAGCGTGCCCACGAGATCGAGCCCGCCGAGCGCGGTGAAGGACCGCAGGCCGATCTTGCTCGCGTCCGCGACGAGATAGACATGGTCGGCAGCCTCGATCATCGCGCGCTTCACCGCGATGTCGGACAGCGCCGGGTACGTCAGCCCGGCGTCGACATCGATCGCCGCGGTGGCGAGAAAGAGCTTCTTGGCGAAAAGCCCCTCGAAATAGGCGGCCGACCGGTCGCCGCTGAGCGACAGCGTCGGCGCCTTGAAATGTCCTCCGGGCATGTGGATGTCGAAACCGGGCTCGGCGCCCAGCATCAGGGCGATATTCAGGGCATTGGTGATGACGGTCATGTCCCGGCGCCCGCCGAGGCCGGCGGCCACTTCGGTGGTGGTCGATCCCGAATCGAGGATGATCGTTTCGCCGTCGGATACCAGCGCCGCGGCCGCGCGGCCGATCCGCCGCTTCTCGTCCATATTTTCGTGATGCTGGAGCGCGAGGGCCCGGACCTGTTGGGTCACCGATTTCAGGAACGCTCCGCCATGTTCGCGGACGATATGCCCGTCGGCCTCCAGCTTTTCCAGATCCTGCCGCACGGTGACTTCGGACACGTCGAACGCGTCGGCCAGCGCGCGGACGCGGGCGCTTCCCTCCTCGCGGAGCCATGCCAGTATCCTGGCGCGGCGAACTTCGCCGAGCAGGCGCGCGGGAGCGGTCATGCGTCGAAAGGCATAGGCAGCGGGAGACGGGGGCACGGGCCGGATGCGCGCGATTCGACGGCTTTGTTCATTCAGGCTCTCCCCTTGTTCGCTTGTTTTCGATTTGAGGCAGGAATCTATAAAAACGAAAATGATCGAAATACAAGCGCCATTCGAGATATAATAATACTATTCCTTGCGCCCGCTTTCAACATCCGTTATCGGGCAGGCGAGGAGAGCATGATGTCCGGAGTCGTTCGCGCGCCCGATGAGGCGCGGAAATCAACAGAATTACGTCGTTTCGAGCATGTTCGCGAGCGAGCGAACTGGATGCGCAGGCGCCTGTTGAAGATGATCGTCGACGCGGGTCAGGGGCATCCCGGCGGCGATCTGTCGGCCACCGACATCCTCGCGACGCTCTATTTCGATATTCTTCGAATCGATCCGGCGCGACCCGACGCCCCCGATCGCGATCGCTTCATCATGAGCAAGGGGCATTGCACCGGCGCGCTTTATACCGCGCTCGCCGGGGCGGGATTTTTTCCCGAGGCGGAGCTCGACACCTATCTCAAACCCGAATCGCGGCTGAACGGCCATCCCAACCGCACCTATCTGCCGGGCGTCGAAACCAATACCGGGCCGCTCGGGCACGGCCTGCCGGTCGCGGTCGGTGCCGCCGTCGCGGCGCAGATCGACGCCGCCGATCGTCACGTCTTCGCGCTGACCGGCGACGGCGAGTTGCAGGAAGGCAGCATGTGGGAAGCGGCGATGTTTGCCGGTCACCGCGGGCTTGGCAATCTTACCGTGATCGTGGACCGCAACCGGCTCCAGCAGGGCGCGCGTACCGAGGACACCAATGCGCTGGAACCTCTCGCCGATAAGTGGCGCGCCTTCGGCTGGCTGGTGGAGGGGGTCGACGGTCACGATCATGCTGCGCTGCTCGCGGCGTTCGATGCGGCTGGCAGGCCGCGCGAAAAGCCGCTGTGCCTGATCGCGGACACGCACAAGGGCCAGGGGGTCAGCTTCATGCGCGACCAGGCGGGGTGGCATCATGGCGTACCCAATGCGGAGCAATATGCGCAGGCAATCCGCGAGCTCGAAGAGGAGATGGCCCGATGAGCGCCGCTGCAACCCCGCTCTTCGATTGTCGCGACGCCTATGTCCGGGCCGTCGAGGCGTTGGCCGAAACCGATCAGCGGATCGTCGCGGTCGTCAATGACTCGGTCGGCTCGTCGAAGCTCGGCGCGTTCCGCGACCGCTTTCCCGATCGCCTGATCAATGTGGGGATCGCCGAGCAGAATATGGTCGGAGTCGGAGCGGGACTTGCCAACGGTGGCAAGATTCCCTTCGTCAGCGGCGCGTCCTGCTTCCTGAGCGCGCGCGCGATGGAGCAGATCAAGGCCGACTGCGCCTACAGCTTCGCCAATGTGAAGCTGTGCGGCATTTCGAGCGGCGTCGCTTATGGCGAACTCGGCGCGACGCACCACAGTATCGAGGATATCGCCTGGCTCCGCGCGATCGACCGGCTTTCGGTGATCGTGCCCTCCGATCCCTGGGAGACCGGCGAAGCGATCAAGGCCGCCGCCGCGCACGATGGTCCCGTCTATGTCCGGATCAGTCGCATGCCGGTGCCGCAGCTCGAGCGTCGAAGCGCCGCGTTTGCGATCGGCAAGGGCGAAACCTTGCGGGACGGCGGCGATCTGGCGATCATCGCGAATGGCACGCTGGTCCACCGGGCCCTCGCAGCCGCCGACGTCCTTGCCGAAGACGGGATTGCGGCGCGGGTCATCAATATGGCGAGTATCGCGCCGCTCGACACCGATCTGATCGCAGAGGCGGCGAAGACGGGCGCGATCGTCACGGCCGAAGAGGGGCTGGCGCGTGGTGGGCTGGGCGGCGCGGTCGCCGAATGGTGCGCGGAGAACGCCCCGGTGCGGATGCGCCTGCTCGGCTTTCCGGGCTTCCTGCCGACCGGTTCGGCGGCGTGGCTGATGGATCGGTTCGGCCTGTCGGCCGACGGGATTGCCGCGGCCGCCCGCGACATGCTGGGATTACGGAACGGCTGATGCCCGGTCCCGTCATCCTTGCGATCGACCAGGGAACCACCAATACGAAGGCGTTGCTCGTCGCGTCCAGCGGGGACGTGCTCGCCCGGCACGCGCGACCGATGCACGTCGATTATCCGCGCCCCGGCTGGGCTCAGCAAGATGCCATGCAGATATGGGATGCGGTCGCCGGTCTGATCGCCGAAAGCCTCGCGGCGGCGCCGGGCGTCGAGATCGCCGCGCTGGCCATTTCCAACCAGCGCGAAACGGTGGTGCTGTGGGACGCCGCGACGGGCGAGCCCATCGCGCCTGCCGTGCTCTGGCAATGCCAGCGCTCGCTCGAACGCTGTGCGGCGCTGCGTGCCGCCGGGGTCGCGGGGGAGATCGCGGCGCGCAGCGGGCTCGCGATCGATCCGCTCTTTCCTGCCGCGAAGATCGGCTGGCTGCTCGATTCGATCCCGGGCGCCCGGGATCGCGCCGACCGCGGGGAGCTTCGCTGCGGCACCGTGGACAGCTGGCTCTTGTGGAGGCTCAGCGGCGGCACAATCCATGCGACGGACGCCAGCAATGCGTCGCGAACCCAGCTGTTCAATCTCGATACCGCGTCGTGGGACGCGCGGTTGGCGGACATCTTCGACGTCCCGCTGTCGCTGCTGCCGCGGGTGGTGCCGTCCGACGAGGGGTTCGGGGGCGTCGCCGCGGGCGCGACGGCGCTTCCTGCCGGGACACCGGTTCAGGTCATGCTTGGCGACAGTCATGCGGCGCTGTTCGCGCATGGCATCGTCGAGCCGGGCCGGGTCAAGGCGACCATCGGTACCGGCAGTTCCTTGATGGCGGCGACCGCCGCCCGTACGTCCTCGAGCCATGGTTTGTCGACGACGGTGGCATGGCAATGTGGTGCGCGTGCGCCCCAATATGCGCTGGAAGGCAATATTTCGGTATCGGGCCATGCGGCGGCCTTTGCGGCCGCGCTGCTCGGCCTTGCCGACGAGCAAGCATTGACGAGCCTGGCGGAAAGCGTCGAAAGTTCGCAAGGCGTTGCCTTCGTGCCCGCGCTCGCGGGGCTCGGCGCCCCGCACTGGCGACCCGACGCGCGCGGGATCGTTTCGGGCATGACGCTCGGCACCCGGCCGGCGCACGTCGCGCGCGCCGCCTTCGAAGCGATCGCCCTGCAGATTTCCGACGTGCTCGACGCCATGGAAGCCGACCTTGGTCAGCCTCTTGCCGAACTGTCGATCGACGGCGGCGCCGCGCGCAACGATTTTATGGCGCAGCTTCTTGCCGACCTGAGCGGCCACACCGTCACCAGGCCGGAGATCGCCGAAGCGAGCGCGCTCGGCGCCGCGCGGATGGCGGCCCGCGCGCTCGGCTATGGCGACGAATGGCGCTTTCCCGATGCGACGCGTTTCGAACCCCGCATGGAACCCGGCCGGCGCGAGGCGATCCGCCGCGGTTGGCGCGCCGCGCTGGACGCGGCGGTCGCGGCGGGAACGGGAGGACCGCCAGAATAGACTATCGATGCCCGGTGGCCGACAAGACCGTCGCGACCCCGACCAGACCAGCTGAGGCGGGAACCGCCGCCCGATCCGGAGAGGACTTATGACGAGCGCTACTGCAGGCCGTGACGACTGGAAAAATACGATTCTGGCGGGCCTTGCCAATTATATCGATGCCGGGTCGATCGTGGCCGGCGCCGCGGCGCTGGCGCTGTGGGTCGATGCCTATCGGCTCGATACCGACCTCGTCGGCCTGATCGGAGCATTTGGCCCCAATGCGATCGCCGCCGGCGTCGGCGCCCTGATCGGCGGGCGGCTTTGCGACCTGTTCGGGCGCAAGAAGATCTACCAATATGATATGCTCTTCTATGCCTTTGGCATGTTGTGGCTCGTCTTTGCGGTCAACGCCTGGATGATCGTGGTCGGATTTTTCCTCGTCGGCCTGGCAGTCGGCGCGGACATCCCGGCCTCCTGGTCGCTGATCGCGGAGATGGCGCCGAACGACAAGCGCGGCAAGCACAGCGGGGTCGCCCAGGTGCTCTGGTATCTCGGACCCGTGGTGGTGCTCCTGATGTTTCTTGCGCTCTCGCCGCTTGGGCTGCTCGGCGCGCGGATCGTCTTTGCGCATCTCGCGATCCTCGCCGTGGCGCTGACCTTCCTCCGCTCGCGGATGAAGGAGTCGCCGCGCTGGCTCGAGGCGCAGGCGGAAGGCGCGCGCCAGGATGGCCGGCCCGAACGCGGGCGGTGGCGCGACTTGTTCACCCGTCAGCACATCGGATCGATGGCATTCCTTTCGGGCATGTATCTGTTCTGGAACCTGTGGGCCGGCACGAACGGCTTTTTCTTTCCCTATATCCTGCGCACGGTCGGCAATCAGACACAGGCGATGTCGGTGGCGGTGCAGGCGTTGAGCTTCCTGCTCGGAATGGCTTCGATCTTCTTCATCTTCATGAAGTTGTCCGACCGGGTAAACCAGCGGCTGCTCTTCGGCCTTTCCGCGATCACCCAGGTGATCGGCATGTCGCTGCTCGCGATCTTTCCGCTGACCCTGCCGGTCGCGCTGGTCCACGTCTTTCTGATGGCGGTCGGCCAGGGCTTTGGCGCGCAATGCTTCTTTCAACTCTGGAGTTCGGAGATGTTCCCGACGCTGCTGCGCAGCACGGCGCAAGGCGTGATGTTCGCGATGGTGCGCATCGCGCTCGGGATTTTCAGCTTCTTCGTGCCGGCGCTGACGGCCACCGGATTCCACACGCTGGCCTGGATTCTGGTCGGCTTTCTCGCGATCAGCGGGTTGATCGGCTTCATCTGGGCGCCGCGCAACGAGGGCAAGTCGCTCGAGGAAATCGCCGCCGCGCGAGCGGACTGAGGCGCGCAGTCGAAGGAGGCAAAGGATGCAGGTTTCACGCCGGACGATGCTGGCGGGCGGGTTTGCCGCGGGCGCGGCGGCGGCTGCCCCTGCCGTCGCGCGCGAGGGTTCGGCCCGCACCGAGCGGTGGGGGCTCCACGAAATCATGCTCACCGGCCCTGCGGGCGGCAATCCCTTTGTCGAGGTCGATCTTGCCGCGACCTTCGAAAGCGGAGACCGCACGATCCGCGTACCGGGCTTCTATGACGGCGAGGGGATTTATCGCATTCGTTTCAGCCCGCCCGAAAAGGGGCGATGGACGTGGCGCAGCGCCAGCAACATCGCCGCCCTTTCGGGTGCGACGGGCGCGTTCGATTGTGGCCCGCCCGGACCGGGCAATCATGGCCCGGTTGGCGTCAGCCCCGACGGATTTCACTTCGTCCATGCCGACGGCACCGCGTTTCGCCAGATCGGCACCACCGCCTATAGTTGGGCGTTGCAGTCCGATGCGCGGTGCGCGGAAACGCTGGCGACGCTTCGGGCCGCTCCGTTCAACAAGATGCGAATGCTTGTCTTTCCGAATGTCGAATCGGTTGCGACCGATCCGTTCGTGCGGACGGGGCCGGGGGCGGGAGACTGGGATCCCGCGCGCTTCGACCCCGCCTATTTCCGGCGGTTCGAGGACCGGATCATCCGCCTCGGCGACCTGGGGATACAGGCCGATGTCATCCTCTTCCACCCCTATGACAAGGCGCGCGGCTACAGCGACATGGCGCGTGCCGACGACGAACGCTACATCCGCTACGTCGCCGCGCGCTGGGGCGCCTACCGCAATCTGTGGTGGTCGATGGCCAATGAATATGACGCGGTCGAGAGCAAGACGGTTGCCGACTGGGACGCGCTGTTCGAAATCCTGGTCGCCGCGGATCCGCACGATCGATTGCGCTCGATCCACCAACTTCATCGCTACTATGATCACCGCAAGCCCTGGGTGACCCACGCCAGCGTCCAGAACGGCGCCGCGGTACTCGACGATATTCGCGCCGCCCTGCATCGCGACTTCGCCCAGAAGCCGGTGATTTTCGACGAGGTGGTCTATGAAGGCAATTCGGCGCAGCGCTGGGCCAATCTGACAGGCGAACAAATGGTCGAACGCTTTTGGTGGGGTCTCGTCGGCGGCACCTATGTCGGCCACAGCGAAACCTATCAAGCCGATCGCAATCCCGATTTTTCCTGGCTGGGGCAGGGCGGTACGCTGCAGGGCACGAGCGCGCCGCGCCTCGCCTTTCTCAAGCGGATCATGGAGGACGGTCCTGCGCCTGGAATCGATCCGATCCAGCATCTGTGGAATTATCATCTGGGTGGCCGCGACGGCGCCTATTATCTCCACTATTTCGGCGGCGACGCTCCGACCGAATGGCGCCTGAGGCTTCCGATCAAGAAGGGCGAGCCGCTCCATCGGTATCGCGTCGACGTCATCGATACCTGGGCGATGACCGTCACGCCGGTCGACGGGGTCTTCGCGATGGAGCGCCTCGACGATTACGACGTCCACGATCCGGCGCGTCCCACGATCCCGCTGCCCGGCAAACCCTGGATCGCGGTGCGCGTGCGCCGGGTCTAGAACGATCCGGTCGGGCGCGGGGCGAGCGCGCCGGGGGAATGCTATGCCGGAACGGCCTCCGCCGGGTGCGGGGCAAAGGCCGGATCGTCGAGTTTGTAGGCCTTGCGGACGAGACCGTGTGCAAGTTCGTGCGCCAGTTCGGCGGCTTCCCAGTCGACGAGCCGGTGCTCGGCGACCAGGCGGGCCAGAAAGGCGCAGTCGATGCGCCGCGCGACGTCGTGCCGCGCCGGGATCGACAGAAATGCCCGCGTGTCGTCGTTGAAGCCGACCGTGTTGTAGAAACCGGCGGTTTCCGTCGTCATCTCGCGAAAGCGGCGCATCCCCTCCGGGCTGTCGTGGAACCACCACGACGGCCCGAGCTTCAGGCACGGATAATGGCCCGCCAGCGGCGCCAGTTCCCGTGCATAGGTCGATTCGTCGAGCGTGAAGAGGATGATCGACAACCTCGTTTCGGTGCCGAAGCGATCGAGCAACGGCTTCAGTGAATGGACATAGTCGGTCCGCATCGGAATATCGCAGCCCTTGTCGCGGCCGTGGCTTTCGAACAGCTTGTGATTGTGGTTGCGGCACGAGCCCGGATGGATCTGCATCACCATGCCATCCTCGACGCTCATCGCGGCGAGTTCGGTCAGCATCTGTGCGCGAAACAATTCGGCGTCGGCGGTCGTCCAGCGGCCGCCAATGATCTTTGCAAACAGGGCTTCGGCTTCGGCACCGGACAGGTTCGCGGTCGCGGCGCTCGGATGGCCGTGGTCGGTCGCGGTCGCGCCGGCGGCCCGGAAATCGGCGCGGCGCTTGCGATGCGCGGCCAGATAGCCCTGCCAGCTTTCGACGTCCTCGCCGGTCAACGCGCCGAAACGCTGCATCGCGGCGGCGAAATCATGATGTTCGGGATCGACCACGGCGTCGGGGCGATAGGTCGTGACGACGCGCCCCGACCAGCCCGATGCGCGGATGGCGGCGTGGTGATCGAGATCCTCGTGCGCGCCCTCGGTCGTTGCCAGCATCTCGATATTGAAGCGGTCGAAGAGCGCGCGGGGGCGAAACTCGGGTGTCGCGAGGCTCTCGTTTATCCGGTCATAATAATCGTCCGCGGTCGACGCATCGAGGGCGGTGTCGAAGCCGAACACATCGGCAAAGACATGGTCGAGCCACATCCGCGACGGCGTGCCCCGGAACAGGTGGAAATTCGCGGCGAACAGCCGCCAGGCTTCGCGCGGATCGGTCGCGGGGGAGCCGTTGCGATCGGGCACGCCCAGCGCGTCGAGCGCGATGCCCTGGCTGTACAGCATGCGATAGAGATAATGGTCGGGTGCGAGCAGCAATTCGGTCGCATTGGACCAATTGGCATCGGTGGCGAACCAGGCGGGGTCGGTGTGGCCGTGCGGGCTGACGATCGGCAATTCCCTGATATCGGCATAGAGTGCCCGCGCGATGTCGCGCGTGCGACCTTCGGCGGGGAAGAGGCGGTCGGGGTGGATGTCGAGCGGCTTTGCCATCGGTCTATTTTTCCCATTATAGCGCATGTTCGGTACGCCGCATTGTCGCGTCGTCCGGCATCCGCGAGATCCGTTCGGTCGGGCGCTGCAACGCAGAGGTTGCAGTCGCTTTCCGAATGGTGATATATAACATTGACGATGTGATATATGACACCGTTTTCTATTCAAAACAAGTCGATCCGAAAAGGCAAGGACGCCGTAGAGCCATGACCGCGAGGAAAGCCATTTTTGTCGATCCGCGCGATTCGGTCGCAACCGCGCTCGCCGATCTCGCCGCGGGCGACCGGATCGATGTCGGGGCGGGCGTCGCCCTGATCGAGCCCATCGCACGCGGGCACAAGGTTGCGGTGACGGACATCGCCGCAGGCGATCCCGTGCTGAAATTCGGTTTCTCGATCGGCACGGCGCGCACGGCGATCGCGCGCGGCGCGCATGTCCATTCGCACAATATGGCAACCGCGCTCTCGACCGAGGATACCCACGCCTATCGCCCCGATCCGGACCCCGCACCGCCGCTCGCGGATGCGCCCGGTTTCATGGGCTATCTGCGCGACGACGGGCGCGCGGCGACCCGCAACGAAATCTGGGTGTTGCCGACGGTCGGCTGCGTTGCGCGGACCGCGACGAAAATCGCCGAAGCGGCGGATCGCCTCCATCGCGGCCGCGTCGACGGGGTCCATGCCTTCACCCACCCCTTTGGCTGCTCGCAGCTTGGCGACGATCTGGACGGGACGCGCGCCATCCTCGCCGCGCTGGCATCGCATCCCAACGCCGGCGGCGTGCTGCTGGTCGGGCTCGGATGCGAATCGAACCAGCTCGACGCCCTGATCGATTCGATCGACCCGGCGGTTCGTGGCCGGGTGCGGTTCCTGCGGGCGCAGAGCGCGGGGGACGAGATTGCCGAAGGGCTGGCTTCGATTGACGAACTGGTCGACCGGGCGGAAACCGCGCAGCGCCAACTGCTGCCGCTCGGCAAGCTGGTGCTCGGGGTCAAGTGCGGCGGGTCCGACGGCCTGAGCGGGCTGACCGCCAATCCGCTCGTCGGGCGGATGAGCGACGCGGTGACCGGCCTTGGCGGCGCGACGATTCTGACCGAGATTCCGGAAATTTTCGGCGCCGAACATCTGCTGATGGCGCGCGCCGCCGATCGCGGCATTTTCGATGCGATCGACCGAATGGTCGCCGACTTCAAAGCCTATTTTACCGCGCATGGCGAACCGGTGTCGGAAAATCCGTCGCCGGGGAACATCGCGGGCGGCATCACGACGCTGGAGGAAAAATCCCTCGGCGCCGTCCAGAAGGCCGGGCGGGCGGTGGTGACCGACGTCATCGCCTATGGCGCGCGGGCAACGAAGCCAGGCCTGACCCTCCTCGAAGCGCCGGGCAACGACGCCGTTTCGTCGACCGCCTTGTCGGCGGCGGGGGCGACGGTGATCCTCTTCACGACCGGGCGCGGAACGCCGCTCGGATTTCCGGTGCCGACGATCAAGGTCGCGTCGAACCACGATCTCGCCGCGCGCAAGCCCGGATGGGTCGATTTCGATGGCGGGCAGGTTCTGGAAGACGGACTCGACGACGGCGCGACGGCGCTTCTGGATCTGGTCGCCGCGGTCGCCTCTGGCCGGGAAACGGCCGCCGAGCGCAATGGCGAGCGCGAAATCGCCATCTGGAAAAGGGGTGTGACGCTTTGACCCGCCTGTCGCCCGCGACGCTCGCGACCCTTCCGGCGACCGTGGCGCGCCCGCGGCACGACCTTGCCGCGGTCCGCACCGGCGTCGTGCATTTCGGCCCCGGCGCCTTTCACCGGGCGCATCAGGCGAGCTATTTCGACGCGCTGCTCAACCGCGATCCGCGCTGGGGGATCGCCGCGGTATCGCTCCGGTCGGCGTCGACCGTCGAGGCGCTCGCCGAGCAAGGCGGCCTCTATAGCCTGACGACGCTGGGAGAAGATATCGCGATCCGCGTGATCGCGGCCCACAGCGCCTTCGTGCGGCCGGGGGAGGATGCGGAGGTCCATCGCCTGCTCGCCGACCCTGAGGTCGGGCTGGTGACCAGCACCGTGACCGAGAAAGGCTATTGCCTGGGCGCCGACGGCGCGCTTGATCTGGCGCATCCCGATATCGTCCACGACCTGGCGGACCGTGCGGCGCCGGTCAGCATCATCGGTTGGATCGTCGCCGGACTGGCGGCCCGCCGCGCCGCCGGGGTCGCGCCATTCGCTGTCCTGTGCTGCGACAATATGAACGGCAACGGGACGAAGCTGGCGGCGGCGGCGGTGCTGTTCGCGCGCCAGTTCGACGCCGATCTGGCGGACTGGATCGCCGCCACCGTCGCCTTTCCCAACACGATGGTCGATTCGATCACTCCGGCCACCGATACCGCGCATCGCGAGCGGGCGCGAGAGCTGCTGGGCGTGGACGATGGCGCCGCGGTGCAGCGCGAGGGCTTTACCCAATGGGTCGTCGAACATTTCGACCTTCCGGACGGACCCGATCTCGCGGCCGTCGGCGTCGAAATGACGGACGACGTCGCCGCTTATGAAAAGGCGAAGCTGCGCATCCTCAACGGCGCGCACAGCAGCCTTGCCTATATCGGTCTCGCGCTCGGCCACGAAAGCGTTGCTGGCGCGATGGCCGACGAACGCCTCGCCGCCTTTGCCGAGCGATTGATCCGCGCCGACATCATCCCGTCGCTCGCGCCGGCCGCCGGGCTCGACCTGGCGGACTATGCCACGGCGGTCCTCGCGCGCTTCCGCAATCCGGCGATCCGCCACCTGCTCAGCCAGATCGCGTGGGACGGCACCCAGAAACTTCCGTACCGGCTGCTCGACACCGCATGCGATGCACGCGCCGCGGGTCGGGCCATCGAACGCCTTGCCGTCCCGATCGCCGCGTGGATGGCCTTCGTTCGCCGCATGGCGCGGCGCGGCGACACGATAACCGACCCCCTTGCGGCGCGGCTTTCGGATATCGGTCGCTCCGCGGGCGATGCCCGGGACCTCATGGATGCGCTGCTCGCGCTCGACCTGTTCCCGAGGGCGCTGGCCGACGACCCCGCCTGGCGCGCCGCGGTCCTGACGGCCCTCGACCGGATCGAGGCGGGGGACATCTATTCGGCGCTCGTCTGAAAGGCAGAGGGCGAGCGCCCGCCACCGACAACATAATGGGAAGGATCGCCGATGGCCACGACGGGACAGGATACGATAGGAAAGGCGGCGGCACGCGCGGGACACTACCGCTGGGTCGTCGTCGGGCTGTTGTTCGCCGCGACGGTCATCAACTATATCGACCGCCAGATGATCGGCGTGCTCAAGCCGACACTTTCGCAAGATCTGGGCTGGAGCGAAACCGACTTCGCCAACGTGATCTTCTGGTTTCAGGCGGCCTATGCGATCGGATATCTGGGGTTCGGCCGGATCGTCGACGTCGTCGGGGCCCGGCTCGGCTACACGGTCGCGTTCATCATCTGGCAGCTCGCGCACATCGCGCATGGCGGCGCGATGTCGGTGACGCAGTTCGCGATGGCGCGGTTCGGGCTCGGCATCGGGGAATCGGGGAATTTCCCGGCCGGCATCAAGGCGGTGACCGAATGGTTCCCCGCGCGCGAGCGCGCGCTGGCGATCGGGATATTCAACGCCGGCGCCAATGTCGGCGCGATCGTCACGCCGTTGCTCGTCCCGCTGCTCGTCGTCGCCTACGGCTGGCGGATGGCGTTCGTCATTACCGGCGTGGCGGCCTTCGTCTGGCTGATCGCCTGGTGGACCCTCTATCGCCGCCCGCGCGAGCATCCGAAAGTCAGCGCGGGCGAACTCGCATGGATCGAACAGGATCCGGTCGATCCCGTCGTCCAGATGCCCTGGAAACAACTCGTGCGCGTGCGCGAAACCTGGGCCTATGCGATCGGCAAATTCTGCATCGACCCGATCTGGTGGTTCTTTCTCTTCTGGCTGCCCGGCTATCTCGGCGAACGCTACGGTCTCGACCTGCTCAGTTTCGGGCCGCCGCTGGTCGCCGTCTATCTCTTGTCCGATATCGGTAGCGTCGCCGGCGGCTGGATGTCCTCGCGGCTGATGAAAGCCGGCAAGAGCGTGAACTATGCGCGCAAGGCCGCGATGCTGCTCAGCGCGATCGCGGTCCTGCCCGTGTTCTTTGCCCAGAGTATCGACAATCTGTGGCTCGCGGTCCTCGTCATCGGCATTGCCGCGGCGGCGCACCAGGCCTTTTCGGCGAATCTCTATACATTGCCCTCTGACGTGTTTCCGCGCGCCGCGGTCGGGTCGGTGATCGGCATCGGCGGAACGGCCGGTGCGATCGGCGGGATGCTGATGGCCAAATATGCGGGCTTCGTGCTCGATTCGCTCGGCACCTATACGCCGCTGTTCGCCGTGGCGGGGAGCGCCTATTTCATAGCCCTTGTCGCGGTGCACCTGCTCTCTCCGCGCCTCGCGCCGGTCGATGTGACGCGCTGACGCGGTCGAACCGCGGCACGCCCGCCGGGGATTGCCTCGGCGGGCGGTGCTGAATATATATAATAATACTAATGACTAAGCGGCCCGTTCGCGGTCAGGTCGGGGGCGGCCGGCGCGCCCGCTTTCGATTTTCAGCGGGATAGCTTGCTTTTTTTACGCTTCGATCACCGAAAACTGTTGCCATTGCCATGTCAGTTACGGTATCTGAGATATCAGTTAAGGGCGGTGCAATTTCTCACGACGCTGCCCGGTCTGTGGAGGAGGGTTGTTTCATGTCTGTTTTAAAGCGAGTTCTGGTCGGCGGCATCGCGGTTTCCGCGTTGGGCATCGGGTTGTCCATGCCCGCATTCGCCCAGACCGAGCCGGCCGATGCCGCTCAGCCGGCCGCCGAAGGCGACGCCGCGGCCGACGCCATCATCGTGACCGGGATCCGCGCCAGCCAGCGCGCGTCGATCGACCTGAAGCGTGACAATGTCGCCGTCGTCGATTCGATCGTGGCCGAAGACATGGGCAAGCTGCCCGACCAGAATGTCGCCGAATCGCTCCAGCGCATCGCCGGCGTCACGATCGAACGCAACCGCGGCGAAGGGCGCTTCGTCACCGTGCGCGGCTTCGGTCCGAAGTTCAACGCCGTCACGGTCAACGGGCGCACCCTCGCCACCGACAACAACGGTCGCGAATTTTCGTTCGACGTCCTGCCGTCCGAAGTGATTTCGGGCGCCGACGTGTATAAATCGCCGCAGGCCAACCTCAACGGATCGTCGATCGGCGCGACCGTCGACATTCGCACGATGCGCCCGCTCGACCAGCCGGCCGGGCTGAAGCTCGCCGGGTCGGCGACGATGCAATGGTCCGAGCTGTCGGACAAATATAATCCCGAGGTCGCCGCCGTCGGCAGCTGGCGCAACGACGCCGGCAGTTTCGGCGTGTCGCTGTCCGCCGTCTGGGCGAAGCAGAAGAACCGCGACGACGAATTCACCATCGGCGCCGGGCATGTGCGGCGGTCGAGCACCGATTCCTATTACACCGCGGGTGGCGTTCAGAGTGCGCGCATCGGCGACGATGTGGAACCCTTTTCCAATGTTTCGATGCCGTCGAACCTGTCGCCCTTCTTCTTCGAGCGCGATCTGCGCCGCTGGGGCCTGAGCGGCGCGGTGCAGCTTCGCCCGTCCGACCGCTTCACGGTGACGATCGACGGGCTCTACACCAAGTCGCGCTTCATCGAGCAGCAGACCGGCCTCGCCTATGACTTCTCGGGCGGGACGCTGGTCGAGCAGGTCGTCGAAGGCGGCAGCGTCGTGAACGGGGTCCAGACCGGCGGCGAGGCGGTTTACCAGCGCTATGTCGGCGGGTTCGTCGACGAGATCATCCAATATGACGATCGCGACGTGACGACCGACCAGATCGGCGTCAACGTCGACTGGCAGGCGACCGACGATTTGAAGCTGCGCTTCGACATGTCGCTGTCGAACGCGCGCAAGCGCGGCGCCGAGAACAATCTGTTCACGACGATCCGCCGCAAGAACATCGACCATTGGTTCGACCGGAGGTCGGGCTCGCCGATCTACGACTATGGCCTCGAAAGCCCCAATTATTCCAATGCGGCGACCAATCCCCAGGGACTGACCGCGCACTATTATATCTGGGGCGGCGGATCGAACGGCGACGACGAGATCCAGGAATATCGCGGCGATGCCGACTGGAACCCCGGCGGCGGCGACCTGACCATCTCTGCCGGCGTGATGGCGTCGAAGCGGCTCAAGACGATCGAGGGCTTCGAAATGCCCTTTGGCCAGCAATGCGCCTATTGCGGATCGGACCGCGCGCTTCCCGAAGCGCTGTTCCAGTCGACCGACCGCAATTTCTTCTCGGGCTATGACGGCAATATCCTGCACGACTGGATCATCTACGATCCCCGTGCGCTGGTGCAGCAGGTCGATGCCTATGCCGCCGAAGACGGGATCACCTTCGATCCGGCGGTGCGATCGGCCTCGGCGTCGTCGGTGATCGACGAAAAGGTGCGCGCGGCCTATGTCATGGCGTCGCTCGACACCGAACTCGGCGGCATGCCGCTCGCGATCAACGCCGGCGTGCGGTTCGAGGATACCGACTATACTTCGGCGGGCGCATCGCGCACCGTCCTCAGCGCGCGACCCCGGGTCGACGAGAACGGCGACCCGACCGGGCAGAACGACATCGTCGTGTCGGACATCGTGCCGGTCAGCTTCCGCGGCAAATATCACGACTGGCTGCCGTCGCTCAACGTGCGGCTCGACGTTACCGACAATCTGGTGCTGCGCCTCGCGGGGTCGAAGGTGATGACGCGCCCGACGCTGACCGACCTGTCGCCGCGCCAGTCGATCCAGACCAACCCGGGCAACGAGACCATCCGCCGCGGTAACCCCGACCTCGCACCGTTCCGGGCGTGGCAGGCCGAGCTGGGGGCCGAATGGTATTTCGCGCCGGATTCGCTGATCAACGCGGCGGTCTTTTACAAGAAGATCGACAGCTTCGTGACGCTGATCACGACGCCGCAGCAGGTCGACGAAATCACCTTCCAGGTCACCGTGCCGGGCAATGGCGACGGCGCGACGGTCAAGGGTTTCGAGATCGGCTATCGCCAGTCGTTCGCCAACTGGCTGCCGGCGCCGTTCGACGGCTTCGGCGTCCAGACCAGCTTCAACTATACCGACTCGAACGCCAATTACCCGAGCGTCGTGGCGGGGGCGACCTACAGCCTCGAGGGCCTGTCGAAATATTCGTACAGCCTTGTCGGCTATTACGAGAAATACGGTATCCAGGCGCGTGTCGCCTATACCTATCGCGACGATTTCCTGCAGACCGCGGTCGGCCGCAACAGCGAGCAGGAATATTTCAACGGCTACGGCCAGCTCGATGCGAGCCTGTCCTATGACCTGACCGACAATTTCACGGTATTCGTCGACGGGCTCAACCTGACGAACTCGAAGGAGTTCCTCTATTCGATGACGCCCGATCGCACGAAGGAATATCGCATGACCGGACGGCGGCTGTCGTTCGGGGTGCGCGCCAAATTCTGATTGTCCCCCCTGGGGCGGCGGCCTCCCTGCCGCCCCTTCGACATCGAGGGACCTTCCGCGAGCCCGGAAGGTCCCTCTTTTTTGTCTGTTACGCGCGCGCTGGCGCACCCGGGGACGGGGCCGCGGCGCGTTCGATCGGGGGGTCAGCGGTCGAGCCGGTGAAAGTCCAGGTGGTCGGTCAGCCGGTAGATGCAGTCCATCGCCATCCAGCTTCCGTCGGGACCCGCCGCAGGGATCGGCTGCTGGAACCGCTGCATCAGCGCGATCCATTTCTGAACGTGCGGATTGGCGGCGTCGGCTTCTGCCTTCGCCGCGTCCGAATATCGGTCGTCGGCGTCGATGATCATGAACAGACGGTTGCCGGCCCGGAAGATCTCCATGTTGAGGATGCCGGCATCGCGGATCGAGCGCACGATTTCGACCGGCGCCTCGCCGGGCCGGTGCCAGCGTTCATATTCGGCGATCAGGTCCGCATCGTCGACCAGGTCGAGCGCCAGGCAGATGCGCCGGGTCGTCGCGCTGTCGCTCATGCGTTGGTCCAGCCGCCGTCGATAACCTGGGCGGTGCCGGTCGTGTATGCCGATTCGTCGCTTGCGAGATACAGCGCGAGCTGGGCGATTTCTTCGGCGCGGCCGAGGCGTCCCATCGGCTGGCGGGCGATGAAGTCCGCGCGCGCCTTCGCCGCGTCGCCGGTCGCCGCCATGCGGTCGTCGAGCGAGGGCGATTGCACCGTTCCCGGGCAGATCGCATTGCACCGGATGCCCTGCGCCACGAAATCCTGCGCGACCGACTTGGTCAGGCCGATCACCGCCGCTTTCGAGGCGCCGTAGACGAAGCGATTGCCGACCCCGATGATCGATCCCGCGACCGAGGCCATGTTGACGATCGACCCGCCGCCGCGCCCGATCATGGCGGGCAGGAAGGCGCGGATCATCCGGTAGGTCGATTTGACGTTGAGATCGAAGGAGAAATCGAAATCGGCTTCGTCGGTCGTCAGGATCGTGCCGGCATGGACGAAACCCGCACAGTTGAACAGGATGTCGACGCCGCCGATATCGGCGGCGAGCGCCTCGATCGCCGCCGCATCGCGCAGGTCCATCACGCGCGTTTCGCAGCCTTCGACGCTGGCCAGCGTGTCGGGGTTGATGTCGATGGCGATCGTCCGCGCGCCCTCGCGGGCGAACAGGTCCGCGCTGGCGCGACCGATCCCTTGGCCGGCGGCGGTCACGATGGCGGTCTTGCCGGTCAGGCGAGGCATGGAATTTCCTTTCAGATCAGGCGGGAGTGGGGGCGTCGGCGCGGATCAGGCCCGCCGAACGCATGTCCGCCCAGAAGGCGGCGGGAATGGGATGGTCGACCTGTCCGACCGCCTGCTTCACCCGCGCGGCGCTGTTCATGCCGGGGATTACCGAGGCGACCTGCGGATGGGCGAGCGGGAATTGCAGCGCGGCGGCCGCGAGCGGAACATGATGATCGTCGCACAGTGCCTCGATCGCCGCAACGCGCGCGACCGTTTCCGGCGACGCCGGTTGATATTCATAGTGGAACGGGCCGGGACCCTTGACCCCATGCGCCAATATGCCGCTGTTATAGGGGCCGCCGATCACGACCTGCACGTCGCGTGCAGCGCACAGCGGCAGGAAGCTGTCGAGCGCCTCCTGTTCCAGCAGGGTATAGCGGCCGGCAAGCAGCATCATGTCGAAATCGCCCGCGGCGAGTGCTTCCTCGCAGACCTGCCATTCGTTGACGCCAAGCCCGATGGCCCCCACCACGCCGCCGTCGCGCAGTTCGCGCAAGGCGCGATAGCCACCGTCCATCAACTCGCGGAACAGGCGCGGATGATCGTCGCCGTGCGCATAGCGACCGATGTCGTGGACATACAGGATGTCGATGCGCTCGCGGCGCAGGCGGCGCCGGCTGCCCTCCCACGACCGCATCACCGCGTCATAGCTGTAATCGAACACGCTCTCGAACGGCTCGGGCGAGACGAAGGCCTGTCGGGACTGCGACAGGTCGGTTCCGGGCGCGACCGGATCGAGGCGACGGCCGACCTTTGTCGAAACGATGATGCGTTCGTCGGGATCGGCCTGGGCAAGCGCGGCGCCGAGCCGTTTTTCGGCGAGCCCGAAGCCATAGTGGGGCGCGACGTCCATATAGGCGATACCCGCATCGAGCGCGGCGCGCACCGTGGCTTCGGCATCGGCGTCGCGCATCGGCCGGTACAGGTTCCCGAGCGTCGAGCATCCGAATCCCAGTCGGCCCAGGCGGTTTTGGTCGAAGGCGTGGCGGTCGGGCACGATGGTCATGCCCGTCGCCTAGCCTGATATCTCAAAAATCTCAATTCATATTTCAGTAAACGGCTCGATCAGAACATTCCGAGGATGCGTTGCAGCGCGGCCTGGAAATGGGCTGCGATCGCCGCTTCGGCGCGGTCGGGGTCGCGGGTGGCGAAAGCTTCGAGAATTTCGATATGCTCGCCAAGCGTTCGCAGCGCGAGCGGCGCGGTAACCAGGCGGTCGAGGCGGATCAGCGTGACGTAGTTCTTCAGCCTTCGCGCGGTATTTTCGATCAGCGGGTTCTGCATGTTCGCGATCATGCTGCCATGCAGGCCGACCTCCAGCACCTCGAGCTGGTCGAGCGCGCCCGCGCTGAGCCCTTCGGTCTCGATCCGGGTCATTAGCGCCTTGTGATCGGCGATCAGTTTGCGGGCCATCTCGGCATCGCCGGTTTCGGCATAGCGGCGGGCCGCGGCGCGTTCGATGATCGAGCGGAACTGATAGGTGCTGCGCGCGAGCTCCAGATCGGGCTTCAGGAACTGGATTCCCGAACGCGGATGAATCGTCAGAACGCCTTCGGCTTCGAGCACGCGTAGTGCGTCGCGAAGCGGCTGTACGGGGATGCCAAGCAGCCGGACGAGGTCGTTTTGCGAGACGAACGCGCCGGCGGGAACCTTTTGGTCGAAGAGGCCCTGCAGGATCGCCTTGTAGGCGACATCGCTCAGCCGCTCGCCGTTCGTCGGGCGCTCTCCCGCTACAGTCCCCTCGGCGTCAAAAGCCGCTTGCCGTTTGCCCCCTTCTGTCATATCTAATCCCCGTATCTGATATTTCACGTTTGGCATCTGGAAGATGGTAGCACCGAATATGCACATAGTCGACTTCCGCATTACCCGCTTTCAGTTTGCCCGCGACAGGGTGATCGGCGACAGCCAGGTGCGCGCCGACGACGTCCATCTCGCGGCGCTGGAATTGGTCGATTCGACCGGCCGGACCGGGCTGGGTTTCGTGCAGTCGCTCTTTCACCCGCTGCCCGCGGAACGCGAGATCGAGCGCATATTCCGCAGCGAAGCGTGGCCCGCACTCGAAGGGCAAAGCGCCCAGGCGCTCGCGCATCGAGTGGGCCGGCCGCGCGGCGGCAATATTCGCCGGATGAGCATCCCGTTCGAGGAGGCGCTCCAGCAGGCGATCTGGGACCTCGCGGCAAAGGCGGTCGATCTGCCGCTCTGGAAAATGCTCGGTGCGCGGCGCGACCGTGTGCGCGCCTATGCAAGCGGGCTGGATTTTCACCTGTCCGACGAGGCGTTCGGCGCGCTGTTCGCTTCGGCGGCGGAGCAAGGCTATACGGCGTTCAAGATCAAGGTCGGCCATCCCGAACTGGACCGCGACATCCACCGGCTCGATCTGTTGAAGCGCGCTGTCGGCAAGGACGCGACGGTCATGGTCGACGCGAACGAAGCCTGGTCCCCGAAACAGACGGTGCAGAATATTGCGGCCATGCGCCGGGCCGGCCATCCCATCTACTGGATGGAGGATCCCATCCTGCGCTCCGATTTCGAAGGCCTGCGGATGTTGCGCGGCGCGCTGGGGGAGACCTTGCTCAATTCGGGGGAATATCTCGACGTTTCGGGCAAGCGCGCGCTGATCCAGGCGGGGGCCGCCGACATGCTCAACGTGCACGGCCACGTCACGGACGTGATGCGGATCGGCTGGCTTGCCGCCGATATGGCGGTGCCGGTGACGATGGGCAACAGCTTCCTCGAGATCGGGGTCAACATGGCGCTGGCATTGCCCGAGGTCGACTGGCTGGAATATAGTTTCCAGAATTTCGAACATCTGGTCGAGCAGCCCTATCGCATCGAAAACGGCTTCATCAGCGGCAACGACGCGCCGGGGCACGGCCTGGTCCTGTGCGAAACCGCGCGACGCGAACAGCGGCGACCCGACCTGCTGGCGCGCGACGCGCTTGGCCCGGCGCCCGAGCAGCAGCGGATGACGGTGCGCAGGGCGGCATAGATTTGTCGAGCCGGAACGGCCGCCGAATGGGAGGATAGCATGTCGGACCTCAATGCCGCCTATGCCGGCGGGGCGCCCGAAGAAGCGGCGTTCCTGCAGGGTGAGGCCGCCCACGCCCGCGGACGCGCTAAATGGGTCCTGCTCGCATCGCTGACGAGTGTATTCTTCGTGTTGCTCGCCCTCTATGCGGCGGTGCTCTCGGTCCTCTTGCCCAACCAGATCCAGGCGATCGATCCCGCGAACAAGGCGAGCGGGCTGGCGCTGGTCTTTGCCATCACCTCGATCTTCAGCACGTTGACGACGCCGATCGCCGGCGCCCTGTCCGATCGCACGCGAACCCGGATCGGCCGCCGGACGCCGTGGATCGTTCTCGGTTCGCTGGCGGGCGGGGCGTGCCTGTTCGCCGTTTCGCAGATGACGCAGCTGTGGACGATCACCCTGTTCTGGGTCGGTGCGACGGTCGCGCTCAATTCGATGCAGGCGGCGCTGACCACGGTGGTCGCCGACCGCTTCGCTCCGAACGAGCGCGGCACCGCTTCGGGTTTCGTGGGCGCCGGCATGACCTCCGGCCTGACGGTCGGGACGATCGTGGCGGGTCTTTTAGCCGGGACGATCGCCTATGCCTATTGGTTGTTCGCCGCGGCGATCGTCGTCGTCTGTTTCGCGTTCGTCCTGATCAACCGGGAGCCGAAGGTCACAGCGCCGATGCCGCCGCGCTTCCGCCCGGCCGAATTCCTGAAAAGCTTTTGGGTCAGCCCGCGCGAGCATCCCGATTTCGCCTGGGCCTTCTTCGGGCGCTTCACGATCTACATGGGGTATCAGGGCGTGATCACCTACATGCTCTATATCCTGCAGGATTACATCGGCCTGTCGCTTGCCGACGCGAACAAGACGATCGCGACCCTGTCGACGATCACCTTTTTTGCGCTGGTCTTTGCCGCCTTTACGTCGGGGCTGCTGTCCGACCGGATCGGCCGCCGCAAGCCTATCGTTTTCGCGTCGAGCATCGTGATGGGCGCCGCGCTTACTGTGCCTTTGTTCCTGCCGTCGCTTCAGGGCATGCTGATCTATGCCGCGCTGATCGGCATCGGCTATGGCGCCTTCATGTCGGTCGACATGGCGTTGATGACGCAGGTTCTGCCCAAGGCCGACGGCGAGGCGACGGGCAAGGATCTGGGGATATTGACGACCGCGGTGAATATCCCGCAAATCCTGAGCCCGGTGCTCGCGGCCTGGCTGCTCAACCTGTCGGGCGGCGATTACACCGCGCTGTTCATCGCCGCGATCGCCTTCGTCTATGCGGGGTCCTTCCTGGTGCTTCCGATCAAGAGCGTGAAATAACGCCGGCCGGATCGACGTCGGACCACGGTCACTCGCCGGCGGGTTTCGATGCCTGCACGCCCTTTGGATCGTTGCGGCCATAGGTCCCGCTGCCGCGGGGCAGCGCCGGCGGCAGATCGCCTTTCGGCCGGGGCCGGTAGTCGCGATAGGCGGGGACGCGGCTTTCGGCCTCCAGCCCCGCATTGCCCATCACGTGCCGTGCGCCGCCCGGCCAGCTGTTGAAGCGGACGAGATGATCGTCCTCGATCCGGTTGTTCATATAGGCGTTCCAGATCCCGCCGACATTCGTCGCCTGGTGCCAGTTGCCCCGCGCGACATTGTTTCGGGAATTGGTCCGCCCCGGTTGAAAGGCGTGGGCGGTGTTGACGTTCAGCCACTGGCGGACATCGCCTTCGACCACATTGTCGCGAACGGTAAAGCCGCGCGACCCTTCGTCCAGATAGAGGGCGACGCGCGGGCCGATGTCGAAGATGTGGTTCTCGGCGATCACGCAGTCGGTGCAGGCCGACAGGTTATAGATGGCGCCGCCGTCGTCGGCGACCTGCTTGACGTCGTAGACGCGATTGAAGGCGACGATTGCGTCGCGGCGGATCGTCGGCGTGTCCCAGACCGGATTGACCCCCGAATCGTAACCGCGCTGGCGTGCGCGGTAGTTGGGATTTCCGCCCTGGTCGACATAGCCCCAGCCAAAGCCGATATCGATGCCGTCGTACGGCGCGTCGGAAATGTCGTTGTGGATGATGATCGAATCGTCCCAATAGGTCGCGATCAGGGCGGCATTGTCGGTATAGTCGCGCCCGACCCCCTGGATCAGGTTGCTGCGGATCATCAACTGGCGATTGGTCAGCCCCGGATCGGACGGGTGATGCGCGTCGGGCCGGACCCCTCCGGCGACGATGGCGCCGCCCGAAAGGTCGGCGAACAGATTGTCGCGCACCGTGACGTCGACCGTGGCCAGACCGACGCCCGAAATATTGGCATTCGCATCCATCCCGATTCCCAGCGCATATTGGCCGAGATGCGCGAAGATATTCTCGCTGATCGTCACATGCTGTGCGGCCGAGACCTGGACGGCCGCCGGCATCTGGCGCCAGGCGTTGCGTTCATTCTCGAACTCGGGACAGCCCTGCCGGCACATGGTAAGCGCGTTAGCGGGAAAGGCCCTGGATGCCCCGGCGATAAAGGTCCCGCTCTGCTGGTTCGCATATCCGTCGCGCGACGGTCCGGTCCAGCTTGTATGCGAAAAGCGGAAACCCGACAGCGTCAGATCGCGGATCGGATGCTCGACCGTTCCCGCGATGCTGACGAGCGCGGACAGGCGTGGCAACTGGACGTCTACGCTTGCCATGTCGACGCCCGCGGTCGGCTTGTAATAGAGCTTGCCGGCTTCGGGATCGAGATACCATTCGCCCGCTTCGTCGAGCAAGGCGAGGGCGTTGGACAGATAGAGGCGCGCCGCTTTGGGGTGAAAGGGGTCGGGGATCGTGTCATAGCCCCAGACATTGTTGTTCCAGGCGGGTTGGCGCATGTCGAGCCGCGAGCCCGTTATCCGGTCCACCGGAGAAAAACGGTGCGTGAAAAATCCCGTTGCCTCGACGTCGACGTGGCGCTCGCCCGCCGCCCCTGCCGCTGCCTTGGCGCTGGCGCCGACAAGGCTGATCCCGCCTTCGTCGAACGTGGCGTCGGCGCGGCTGATTTCGGTGCGGGCGCGCCGGGCAAGTCGCCCGTCGACCCACAGCTGTCGCGCCGACAGGCCTTTCGGTACGTCGGCGACATAGATATTGCGCGCGCTGTCCTGAAGCCGCCAGCCGGTGACCGCCATGCCTCCGGTAATCAGGGGGCGCGCATCGTCGGCCCCGCGCCAGCGCACGGCAAAGCCGTTCCGTCCGCCGTCCCTGGCGGTGAAGACCAGCGGCCTGGTCAGCGCCCAGCGCCCTCCGTGAACGATGACGGTTACGTCCCGATCCGCATTCGCAGCGCGCACTGCGGCCTGTGCACGCTCCAGGGTGCGAAACGGTGCGTCGGCGGTTCCGGCGGCGGTGTCGTCGCCGTCGGGGGCGACATGATATTCGACCGATGGCTTGTCCCAGCTCGTCTGGGCGGTCGCCGCCCCCGCGCTCGCCGCGCACATCGCGACCAGCATCATCCGTCGCATCATCATCCGGATCTCCCTTGGTTCCCGTCTTCCGCGCGGGCCGATATCAGCGTCGGCGAAATTGCGGCGGCCGCTTTTCCGCAAAGGCCGCGCGCCCCTCTTTCGCATCCTCCGTTGCAAAGCAGATCGCCTGGAGGTCGCGTTCATATTCCATCGCCTTGTCGAGCGGCATCGATACCGCGGCGCGCAGGTTGAGCTTCGCGGTTTCGGCGGCGATCGGTGCGCGCGAGGCGATGGTCGCCGCGAGTTCGCGAGCGCGGTCCATCAGGCCCTCGGGCTCCACGACTTCGCTGACGAGTCCCCATTGCAGCGCGCGCTGCGCGTCGATCATGTCGCCCGACATGATCATCAGCGCGGCGTTGGACAGGCCGATCGAATGCGCCAGCATCGCCGCCATGCCGCCGCCGCCGATCCAGCCGAGCTTGATCTCGGGCGCGGCGAAGCGCGCGGTGCTCGATGCGAGGCGGATATCGCACGACAGGGCGGTTTCCAGCCCGCCGCCGAGTGCATAGCCGTTCACCGCGGCGATCGTCGGCTTCAGCAGGCGATGGATCGCGTCGCAATAATCGGACCGGTTGCGAAAATCCCACGGCGTCGCATAGCGATCGAGTTCCGAAATATCGGACCCGGCGCAGAACGCCTTTGGCCCGGCGCCGGTCACGATCACGCAGCGGATCGCGTCGCTGTCGTTGCATTCGGTCACCGCCTCGACGATCGCCTTCGCCATCGCGGGGGTTGCGGCATTGAACTTGTCGGGGCGGTTGAGCGTGATCGTGGCGACGGCACCGTCGATGGTGAACTGGACCGTGTCGGTCATGGCAGGCGGCTCCGGGTATAGGCGGCCTGCAGCTCTTCGAGCAGGGCCGCGTGTCGCACAGGGGAACGGATCGCGTCGCGGATCAACGCGGCCGCCTCGGTCTGAAAGGCGATCGCGCCATCGTGGCGCGGGCGGATATGGGCGGCCTCCAGCGTCGCCGCCGTATTCCGATAGAAATTGCCCCACCGCGCATTGACCGCCTCGTCGTGCCATGCCGAACACCGGCTCGGCTGGCCGTCGTGCGCGGGGATGAACGCGCTTTGCGCCTCGTCGCTCATCAGCCAGCGCAGGTGGGCGATGAGGGCCGGCGTTACGCGGCACCGCGCCGAGATGCCGATTCCGGTGCCGCCGAGGGTCGAGCCGGGGGCGCCGTCGGCACAGACCCGCGGGGCATCGGTGAAGGCGAGGGGTTTCGCCGCGGCATCGGCTGGCGCCGCATAGTTGACGTACCCATAGACCAGCGGACACAGCGCGACATCGTCGTGCGCGGCCATGTGGCCCAGGATCCCGATCGGATTCAGGCCGCGTACCGACGCCGGGCTGCGCGCGGCAAGCGTCGCCATGATATCGAGGGCGCGTGCGCCGGCGTCCGTCGAGACGAAAATATCGGGGTCGTCCGCCGCGCATCGCTCGCCGAGCGCGGCGACGATCGACTGGAAAGACAGGACGCTGTGCGGACCGGCAAGCGACAGCGCCACGGGCGCGCGTTCGGACAGCGTGACGACCTCGTCCCATGTTCGCGGCGCCTCGCCCACCAGATCGGGGCGGCGCGCCATGACCTGCGTGGCGGCGTCGAGCGGCAAGGCCCAATGGCGTCCCTCGTAGCGATAGCTCGCGAGGCTGGGACCGATGCTGTCGGCCTCGAGCGCCGCGATCTCGCCCGCATCGAAATGATCCTCCAGCGGTTGCAGGCATCCCGCCGCGACGGCTTCGCCGACATGCGGATGGTCGAGCACGACCAGGTCGTAGCGCGCGCACAGGTCGGCGATCGGGTGCGCTTCGAACCCTTCGAGCGGATGCCTGTCCCATTCGAGCGTGTCGTCGGACAATCCGGCCGACGCGGCGGCAAGTGCGGTATAGCCGCGCGGATGGTCCCAGGTCAGGCCGCGGTAGTGCATCAGTCCTGCTTCACGACGCCGCCCGCGAGCAGGCGGTCGATCTCGTCGGCGGCGATGCCCGCTTCGGTCAGGATATCGCGTGTATGTTCGCCGACCTGGGGCGCGCCGCGATCGAGCGCGGCGGGGCTTTTGGAAAAGCGAATGGGAAAGCCCGGCGTCTTCACCCGGCCTTCGCTGGGATGGTCATATTCGATAAAGCTGCCATTGTGCTTGACCTGCGGGTCTTCGACCAGGTCGGCATAGCCGTGGACCGGGCCCGCCCAGACGCCGGCGGGCAGCAGGATGTCGAGCCACTCGCTCGTCGTCTTTTCCTTCAGCCGCGCGCGCGTCTTTGCGAAAATCGCGTCGCGGTGAGTCCAGCTGTCGGTCTCGTCATCCATTCCGGCGAAGCTCGGCTCGCCGATCAGGCCGCCGAAACTGTCGAGGCTGGCAAAGGCGACGACGATATGGCTGTCCGCGGTTTCGAACACGCCATAGGGCGCGCGGATATAGCTGTGGGCATGCGGCTCCGCGGATCGCGTCTGCGGTTTGCCGCCGACCGTGTGGACCGAGATTTCCTGCATCTGCACCGCGGCCATCGCGTCGAGCATATTGACCTGCACAAGCTGTCCCTCGCCGGTGCGTTCGCGGTGCAGGAGCGCGGCAAGCGCGCCCTCGAAGGCTGTGTAGGCCGTGACCGCATCGGCCAGAAATTGACCGGCGGGTTGCGGCGGATCGCTTGCGCGCCCGGCTGAAAGCATCGCCCCCGAAAGTGCCTGGAGCAACAGATCCTGTCCCGGACGATCGACATAGGGACCGCTCTCGCCATATCCCGACATCGAAACATAGACGAGCCGTGGATTGATCGCGGACAGCGTGTCGTAGTCGACGCCGAGGCGCTTCGCGACGCCAGGCCGGTAATTCTGGATGAAGACATCGGCGGTCTTTACGAGATCGAGCAGGATCGCCTTGCCTTCGGGGGATTTGAGATCGACCGCCAGCGACCGCTTGTTGCGGTTGAGCGAGAGGAAGGAGACGTTGATCCGGTTGCCGCGCGCCCCGCCCGCGGAGGCGTGGCGCTGCCATTCGCCGGTGACCGGTTCGACCTTGATCACATCGGCGCCCAGGTCGCCAAGCCGCTGCGCCGCGAACGGGCCCGCCATCGCGATCGAGCAATCGAGAACCCGATAGCCGCTCAAAATTCCCATGATCCGCTGCTTTCCTTTAATGCATGACCCAGCCGCCGTCGACGTTCAGCGTCTGGCCGGTGATGAATCCCGCCGCGTCGGAGGCAAGGAAGGCGAGCGCTTCGGCAATGTCGTCGGGGGTGCCGCGGCGCTTGACCGCCTGATGATCGAGCACGAAGCGCGTATAGCCTTCGGGGTCGGGGTGGATTTTTTCGGCATCGGTGGGAAAGGCGCCCGGTGCGATCGCGTTGACCGTAATCCCGTCGGGGCCGAATTCGCGCGCCCACGCCCGCGTCAGGCCGACCAGCGCTCCCTTCGACGCTACATAGGGAGAGAGCAGGGCCCAGCCGCCGTAGAAGGTGACGCTGGCGATGTTGACGATGCGCCCCCAGCCGCGCGCCCGCATCGTCGGCCGCGCCACCTGGACAGCGACGATCGCGGCGTCGACATTGACCCGCTGGACCGCCTGATGCTCCTCGACCGTAAAGTCGTCGAAGGGTTTGGACGGATAGATTGCGGCATTGTTGATCACGACATCGAACCCGCCGGTCGCGGCGCTCGCTTCGGTCAGGGCGGCGCGAAAGCCGTCCAGGTCCGCCATGTCGGCGGCGACCAGGTGCAGGCCCCCGGCGTCGCCCGCCGCCTCGCGAAGCGCGGCGATCTTTGCCGGATCGTGATCCACCGCGACGACGCGCGCTCCCTTGGCGAGCAGCGCCAGCGTGGAGCGCAGCCCGAGGCCGCCCGCGGCGCCCGTGTAGAGGATGGTTTTGCCTGCGACGCTCATGCCCGCCCCTCCCGCACGGCAATCGGGCGATAGGTGCCGGTGGGTTCGGGATAATCGCTGTCGGGCTGCGGTGCGATCGCGCGGATCCGGCTTTCGCTGGCGGCGATCGCGTCGGCGCCGTCGAGAATGCGAAACACCGTGTCATATGTGCGTGCGTCGCCATGCTCGAGCCAGATCAGTTCGCCGCGCTCGCGCGCGAACGGTTTGCCGAGCACATGGTTCGTGGAGGGTTCGATCCCCAGGGCATATTGGCCCGATTGCAGGTTCTGCCACTGGTACTGGCAGGGGAATTGATCCTTGCGGGTCACCACTTCGATGCCGAGTCCCGCGACATCGTTGACCAGCGCGACCGGCACGCTGCCGGCGGCGTCGGCGACCATCTCGTGCTGCCAGACCTGTTCGTGAAAATTCATCTGCGGCGCCGGCAGGGTTCGATATCCGACCCCCTGCTTGCGATAATCGGCGCCCGCATGGGCCGCCCACACGGTTTCGGCAATGGGGGCCAGATAGCGCGATCCATCGGCAAGGACCGGGTGGCCGACATTGATATGATAGCAATACATGTGCGGCGTCCGGTAGAAGCCGTGGTTGACGACGCGGTCGTGCAGGTGGATTTCGTCGCCGCCCACCTTCGCCTCGATCCGGCGGATCAGGTGAAGGTCTTCGCCGAATACGGTCGACTGCTGCACGACGCCCTCGCACCACAGGGTGCAGTCGTCGCCGTCCCACCGCTCGCCATAGCCGGTCAGCCGCGCCGGGATCGTTCCGACCCGTCCGTGGAGGGAGGAGGACACCGTTTCGCGAGGGCCGTAGACATAATGGCTCGCATCGTCGTCATCCATGAACAGCGTGTGGTCGAGCCCGCAGGTGACGACGAGGCCCGAAAAGGAGCGCAGCCAAGCGAGGCCGCCTTCGCCTTCATATTCGTGCAATCCGGGGTGGCGGAAGCCCGCGGGCGAATTCCACCCGATCGCGCGCCCGTTATGTTCGCAATCGGCGATGTCCAGCGCGCGGTCGACGAGGACGGTGAAGCGCAGTCCGGTCCCGGTACGGAACTCGAGCATCCGGACGCCGCGCTCAACGCCGTCGCCCAAGGTCATCAGGCGCACCCCGGCGAATTGCGACAGCGCCCCGCAATGCGCAGCGACGTCGCGACGGCTCATGCTGCGGCCGAAGAGGTCGACCATGAAATTTCCTCTCTGCTGTTATGGGCAAAAGCATATACAGAGAGATCAATTCAATCAATAGATATATCAGTCAAGCAGTCCGCGCTGCGCGAGATTGCGCATCAGGGCGCCGATCCCCCGCGTCCACGGCGGGGCGCCGGCGCTGGTGCATACGGTGTTGGTCAGCGTTCCGAGGCGCGGGTTCGCGATGCTCACCACATCGCCGACCTTGTGGGTAAAGCCGCGCCCGGGTTCGTCGCGATCCTGCGTCGGGGCAAAAAGCGTGCCCAGGAATAGCACGAAGCCGTCGGGATAATGATGCTCGCTCATCGCCTGGCGCAGCAATTCCTCGGGATCGCGGCTGATCTGGTCCATCGAGCTGCTGCCTTCGAGGCGATAGCCTTCGGGTCCGTCGATGGTCAGCTCGACCACGGCACGCCGGATGTCTTCCATCCCGAAGCCGTCGTCGAACAGGCGAATGAACGGGCCGAGCGAACAGGAGGCATTATTGTCCTTCGCCTTGCCGAGCAGCAGCGCCGACCGCCCCTCGAAATCGCGCAAGTTCACGTCATTTCCAAGCGTGGCGCCGACGGCGCGGCCGTCGGGTGCGGCGACCAGGACAATCTCGGGTTCGGGGTTGTTCCAGCTCGAATCCGACCGCACGCCGATGTCGCCCCCCCCGCCCACGGTCGAGAGCACGGGCGATTTGGTGAAGATTTCGGCATCGGGGCCGATCGCGACCTCCAGATATTGCGACCACAGCCCCTCGCCGATCAGCGCATCCTTCAGCGCCGCGGCGGCATCGGTTCCGGGGACGACCGACCGGATGCTGGCGCCGACGCGTGCCTCGAGCGCGGCGCGGATGGCGCCCGCGGCCGATGCGTCGCCGCGTGCCCGCTCCTCGATCACCCGCTCGACCGCCGACAGCGCGAAGGTGACGCCGGCGGCCTTCACGCATTGCAGGTCGATCGGCGACAGCAATTCCAGCGAAGCGCCGATGTCTTCGAGCGGACCGAGCACGCGGCCCGATCCGGCGGCGAAGGCGCGCGCCTCGATCAACGCCGCGACGGTGGGCGCCACGGCGCTCATGTCATGGACGATGCCGCGGTCCACCAGGATCGGGCTCGGGCCGTCGGCGGTTTCGATGCGGCCGAGCAGCCTGGCCTCTCGCCAGTCGTCGCAGAGCCAGTCGAGCGAGAAGGAAAGCGTCATCGGGATGGGTCCTTGGTTTCGGCGCGAAGCACGCGCCGGTTGGTGTCGAGGTGAAGGGTCAGGTCGGCGCGGCCCGGCATTTCGGCCAGGATATGCCGCGTCAGCCGCTCGTAATGCTGAATGAACCGGGCGATCGCGGCCGCGTCCATCAGCCGCGCGCCGCCCGGATCGCGGGCCCGCAGCCCGTCTTCCTGTTCGGCCCGCCAGCGGTGGACAATGTCGAAGCCGGGGGCCGCGAGAAGGATCAGGCGGTCGATCCGGTCGAACAGCGCGCGATAGGGGCCGGCGAGCATCGCGTTGACGCGCCGCCGCCAGATACCCTCCGGGTCCCGTTCGGTCTCGAGCGCGTTGACGGGCGCGGCGAGCTGTTCGACATCCTGCGGGCGCGCACCGACGCACCAGCCTTCGAACAAGACGATGTCGAACGGGGCCTCGACCGTCACGGGCGCGACGCGGTCGTCGATCGCCTTGTCGAACCGCGGCATCTCGACCGGCCCGTGCCGTGCGAGCCGGTCGAGCAACGTCAGGCCGAGCGCGGCATCGTGCGTGCCGGGAACCCCGCGCACCGCCAGAAGCGGGTGCACCGACCGGCCCAGCGCGGCGCGCGCGGCGGCGGACCGATAGAGGTCGTCGAGCGAGAGGATGGTCGTACGATGGCCGGCGCGTTCGAGCCGCGCGACCAGATCGCCGGCCAGCGTCGATTTGCCGCTGCCCTGTGCGCCGCAAAGGCCGACGACCAGCGGGCGCGGCCCGCGGTGCGCGGCGATCCAGTCCGCGATGGCCGCGCCGGCGATGTCGACCGCCCCGTCAGGCGACACGATCGGGCAATTCGTTGCCGGCGAACCAGGCTGCCAGATTGGCGGCGGCGCGCATGCCCATCGCGGTGCGCGCCTCGATCGTCGCGCTGCCCAGATGGGGCAACAGCACCACATTTTCGCAGGCGAGCAGTTGCGGATCGACGGCGGGCTCGCGCTCATAGACGTCGAGGCCCGCCGCCGCGATCGTCCGTGCGGCCAGCGCGTCCGCCAGGGCCCCCTCGTCGATCGCGCTGCCCCGCGCCGTATTGACGATGACCGCACCGGGTTTGAGCCGTGCCAGCAGCGGCGCGTCGATCATGTGCCGCGTTTCGGGGCCGCCGGGCACGTGGAGCGACAGGATGTCGGCATCGCGGGCCAGCGATTCGAGCGTCGGATGAAAGATCGCATCGCCAGCATCCGCCGCTTGCCGGCGGCTGAAATAGGCGATCTTCATACCGAACCCCGCGCGGGCGCGTTCGGCGGTCGCGCGGGCGATGCGGCCGAAGCCGACGAGCCCCAGCGTCTTGCCGGACACCCCCTGCCCGATCAGGTGGGTGGGACGCCAGCCGGTCCAGGTCCCCGCGCGCAGTTCGCGCTCGCCTTCGCCGGCGCGGCGTGTCGCCATCAGCATCAGCAATATCGCAAGATCGGCGGTCGCCTCGGTCAACACGTCGGGGGTGTTCGTCACGGCTATGCCCGCGCGCCGCGCCGCGGCGAGGTCGATATGCTCGAATCCCGCGCCGAAATTGGCGAGGATCTTGACCGTCGCACCGGGCGTCGCCAGCAGGTCGGCATCGAAGCGGTCGGTTATCGTCGGGCAAATGGCGTCGAACCGCGTCATCGCCGCGCGCAGCGCCGCATCGTCCAGCGGCACGTCCCCGGCGTTGAGCTCGACGTCGTAATGCGCGCGAAAATGGCTTTCGACCGCTTCGGGCAATTTGCGGGTGACGAGAAGGCGGCGCTTGCTCATCAGGTCAACTGCACCGTATCGACCGCCTTCACCGTGCCGCCGTTCCGCGCAATCACGGCGTCGCCGGGCGCGTGGAGCGAACGCAGCCCCGACACGAAGCCACTGCTTTGGGTGTCGAACAGGATCGCCGGCCGGGCGTCGGGCGTTTCGGTGACGAAGCTGCAATCCACCGCTGCGACCCGCTGCGCACGCCGGACATACAGGCCGTGCGCGGGCAGCGTCTTCATGAAGCTCGGCTCCAGGCTGCTCGTGCGGCGCTCGGGCGGTTCCAGCGCCGCGTCGGCGGCCGTCCCGCCGCCCGCGCTCGATACATGGACGTCGGAGAAGGTGACGTCGCGGATGATCCCGCCCTCGATCCCCACGACCCCGCAGGCATAGCGGCCGTTGGCGCCCGACACGTTGATGTTGTCGAAGCGTACGCGCTGCACCGTTGCGACGCCGGCGTCGCGCGGCGCGCGGTTGCGCATGGACAAGCGGACGAAGATCGGGTGGTTGACGATGTTGCGCATCGTGATGTCGCTGAACGTCACGTCCTCCAGCGTCCCGCCGTCGATCGCGCCCAATTGAAGACCGCGCGAATTTTCGCACGTGCACCCCGTCACCAATATGTTGCGGAAGCCGCCGACCGAGTCGGTTCCCAGCTTGATCCGCCCCAGCACCCCGACGTCGTCGGGCGCCCGATAGTCGGACAGCCGATAGGTGCCGTCGAGCATCGTGCCGAGCGCATAGCCGCTCGTCTTGCAGCCGATAATCGTGACGTCTTCGCACATCACCTTGCGTTCGAGGGCATAGCTGCTCTTCAGGACGATCGCGTCGTCCTTGTGCGCGTTGACCGCGCAGTTGCTGATCCTGACGTCGCGGCAGCAGTCGATGTCGATTCCGTCGCGGTCGGTGTCGACGCGCAGATTGTCGATCGTCATGCCCGAACATCCGAGCGCATACATGCAGAAGTGGCCGCCCTGCAGGATGGTGATATCGCGCAACAGGATGTTTCGGCAATTTTTGAAGGCCAGCGCCTTGTTGCCCTTGCCTTCCTCGGCCAGTTCGGCGGGATCGCTCAGCCGCGCCTCATGCGGGTCCATTCCGCGCTCGCGCGGCGATATCCAGCCCTTGACGCCGTGCCACTTCGGTCCCGGACCCTCGCGGCGCAGCCCCAGCCCGTGAATCATGCCGGGACCTAGCACGGCGACGTCGCTGACGCCGTCGCCATAGATCAGGCTGTTGTGATAATGCGCCAGGCCGTAGTCGACATATTGTTCTTCATAGACACCCTCCGGCAGGTCGTAGCGGCCCGGATGTTTCGTGGGGTCGGCGGCTTCGAGGACGGCCCCCTGGGCGAGCACCAGCGTGATGTGGTCCCGGAGTCGGATGGAGAAGGACAGATAGCGGCCGGGGGGGACGACGACGGTGCCGCCGCCCGCACGCGAGGCGGCGACGATCGCCTTGTTGATCGCGTCCGAATCGACCGTGCGTCCATCGCCCTTGGCCCCGTAATCGCGGACGTCGTGAAACCCGGAGAGCGATCCGGTGGCGCGGACGATCGACGGGCTCATGGCGGCGGCGGTGCCGATGCCCAGCAGCGCGGCGCGCCGGCTGACGTCGGCGCGGTCCAGCATGGAATGCGAAACTCCGGTCATAAATTGTCCTTTTCGGGAATGGGGAACGGGCGAGGGATCAGCCGAGGGTCCGCACGTCGCCCAGCGCGATATCGCTGCTTGCGTGCTGCACGACGGCGTTGTCGCGCGGCTGCGCAGAGGTCACGCCGTCGATCGTCGCGCCCTGCACGTCGTCGAGCCGGAAGAGCGGCCGCGCGTCGGGCGTGTCGACGATGAACCCGACGTTGCGGACGGTCAGCCGCCTGGCATGCCGGGCATAGAGGCCCTGGGCCGGCAGGGTGCCGAGATAGCTGACCTCAAGGCTCGACGTCGGGCGTTCCTCGGGGGTGCGGGCGGCATCCGCAGCCGTGCCTCCTCCGGCGCTCTGCACAAGGATGTTCGAAAAGCTGATGTCTTCCACAGGATAGCATGCCTGCCCCGTCAGCCCGCACGGAAAGCGGGGGTTCGCGCCGGAGACGTTGATATTGTCGAAGCGAATACGGCGGCATTTGCCGATCGCGGTGCCCCTGGGTGCGCGCAGGCGACCCGATTGATGGACGAAGAGCGGATGGTTGACCGGATCGCGCATCACGATGTCCGATACGATCACGTCTTCCATCGTGCCGCCGTCGACCACCCCGATCAAAAGGCCACGGCTTGCTTCGCACGTGCAGCCCGAAATCAGGATGTTGCGAAATCCGCCGTTGGTTTCGGTTCCCATCTTGATCCGGCCGAGCGGACCGATCTTGTCGGGGGCCATGTAATCCGACTTGCGATAGCTGCCGTCGAGCAGGCTGCCCATCAGGTAGCCGCTGGTCTTGCAACCGGTGATCGCAATATCCTCGCACAGCGTCTTGCGTCCCAGCGCATAGCTGCTCTTGAGGACTATCGCGTCGTCCTTTGGCGCGTTGACGATGCAGTCGGACACGCGCACGTCGCGGCAGCAATCGATGTCGATGCCGTCGCGGTCCGTATCGATCGTCAAGGCGTCGATCGTCATGTTGGTCACGCCATGCGCGATGACGCTGAAGTGGCCCGCCTGCAGAATGGTGAAGTCGCGCAGCAAGATGTTCCGGCAGTTCATCAGCCCGATCGTCTTGTTCGCACGCCCGACCTGGGCGCGCTCCTTCGGATCGCGAAGCCGCAACTCGCGGGGAGAAAGGCCCAGGGCTTTCGCGGACTGCCATCCCTCGACGCCGTGCCAATGCGACCCCGGTCCTTCGCGATCGAGCCCCAGCCCGTGCAGCATGCCCCGGCCGACGATCGCCGCGTTGCGGACCCCGTCCCCATAGATCAGGCTGTTATGGACGTGCGTGATCCCGAAGTCCTGAAACTGTTCCTCCAGATAATTTTCGGGCGCATCATAGCTGCCGGGATGCGTATCCGGATCGGCCGCCTCGATGATCGCGCCGGATGCAAGCGCGATGGTGACATCGTCCCGGAGTCGGATGGAGAAGGACAGATAGCGGCCGGGGGGGACGACGACGGTGCCGCCGCCCGCACGCGAGGCGGCGACGATCGCCTTGTTGATCGCGTCCGAATCGACCGTGCGTCCATCGCCCTTGGCCCCGTAATCGCGGACGTCGTGAAACCCGGAGAGCGATCCGGTGGCGCGGACGATCGACGGGCTCATGGCGGCGGCGGTGCCGATGCCCAGCAGCGCGGCGCGCCGGCTGACGTCGGCGCGGTCCAGCATGGAATGCGAAACTCCGGTCATTGGCCGCTCCGCTTTCCGGCATAGGGATTGGCGCGCGCGCGGACATCGCCATAGGCGACGTCTCCGGCAGAGGGTTCGATTCCGGCATTGGCCATCACCGCTGTTGCATCGGCCGGCCAGTCGTCGCCGGTGACCGGGTGGTCGTCCTCGATCCGGTTGTCGAGATACGCCGTCCACCAGCCGCCGACCTCTCCGCCGTTGTGCCAGTTGCCCGTCGCCAGATTGTCGGTCGATATCCGCAGCCACATCTTCACCGCCGGAGTCACGGCGTTGATGTTCAGCCAGGTTCCGGCATCGTCGACGACATTGTTCCGAACGGTGATGAATTTCGAGCCTTCGTCGAGGTAGAGCGCGATGCGGCGATTGAGGTCGAAAATATGGTTTTCCGCAATCAGCGTTCCGCGGCTGGCCGACAGGTTGTAGATCGCGCCGCCGTCCTCGAAATGCTTTTTGGTATCATAGATGCGATTATAGGCGACGACGACGTTGCGATGCGTCGTCGGGGTTTCGTAGACCTTGTTCTGCGGCCAGTCGTAACCGTGCATGCGGGTGCGGTAGTTGGCGTTGCCCCCGGCATCGTGCATCCCCCAGCCATACCCGATGTCGATCGCGTCATAGGGGGTGTCGCTGATGTCGTTATGGACGATCTGCGCGCCGTCGACATAGGTCGAGAGGATCGCGCTGTTGTCGCTGTAATCCTTTGATACCGATTGGATCAGGTTGTTGACGATCGTGAGCTGGCGATTGGTCATCCGCGGATCGGACGGATGGTGCGCGTCGCGCCGGACGCCGCCGGCGACGATCGCGCCGCCGGCAAGGTCGGTGAAGACATTGCGTGAAACCACGACGTCGACGGCGCCCAGGCCGACGCCCGAGGCATTGGCGCTCGCGTCGTTGCCGATCCCGAGCGCATATTGGCCGAGGTGCGCAAAGACATTGCCGTCGAACCGTATCCCTTCGGCGGCCGAAACCTGGACCGCGGCGGGGGTCTGCGACCATTCGTTGCGCACGCTTTCGAACTCGGGGCAGCCCCATTTGCAGGTCAGCAGGGGATCGGCGGGGTATGCGGCCGCGCGGCCGGTAAGATAGGAGCCGCTCTGCTGGCTGGCATAGCCTTCGGGTCCGTCGGGGCCGCGCCAGCTGGCATAGGAAAAGCGCAGCCCGCTGACCGTGACGTTGCGGACCGGCGCATCATAGGTGCCGGCGATGTGCATCAGGCTTTCGAGCCGCGGCAATTCGACGTCGAGCTTCGCGATGTCGGTGTCGGCCGGCGGGCGATAATAGAGCTTGCCCGCGCCGGCATCGAGCACCCACTGGTTGGGCCGTGTCAGGAAGGCAAGGTCGCCGCGCAGATAGAGCTTGCCCGCGTCCGGATTATAAGGGTGCGCGAGGGTGTCATAGCCCCAGATATTGTTCGCCCAGCCAGGCTGTTTCATCACCAGCATCCGGCCTTCGATCCGGTCGACCGGGGCGAAGCGCGTGGTGAAATGACCGAGCCCCATCAGTTCGAGGCCGCCGCCGCGGCCCAGGCGCGACAGGTCGCCCGCCGCCGGGTCGTTCACCTCCAGGCCTTCGTCGGTAAAGCGCACCTTGCCGCGATCGAGTTCGATCGCGGCGCGATCGGCCATCCGGCCGTCGACGAACAGGTGCCGGCTCGCGAGGCCGCGTGGAACGTCGGCGACGTAGATGTGGCGCGCCTTGTCGTGCAATTTCCATCCCGTCACCGCGATTCCGCCCGACAGCACCGGATGGGCGCCGGGCGCCGCGGTCCAGGTGACGGTCCATTGCTTTTGGCCGCCGTCGGGGGCGGTCAGCGTAAGCGGCGCGTCGAGACGATAGGTCCCGCCGGCGATGCGGACGACGACGTCGCCGTTCCTGTTGGCATCGCGAACCGCCGCCTGCGCGCGGGCCAGGGTGCGGAAGGGGTGGGCGGTGCTGCCATCGGCCGTGTCGTCGCCGGCCGGCGAAACCGCGAAGGTGACCGTCGGGCGCGTCAATCCCTCGGTCTGTCCGGCGGCCTGCGGCGCGGCGAGGGTGGCGCCCAGCACCGCAAGGCTTATCGGACCGATCTTGCCCGGCATATCGCTTCTCCCCGATTTTGCGTTCGGCGACGTTATGCCTTGGCGTTTCTGAGATATCAATATATGATTCTTATATTTCAGAAACGCGGGAGATGGATGTGCGGTGGTTCGCGACGATTTCGGCTTTGGTCCTGGCGGCTGCGACGCCGGTGCAGGCGCGCGATGCGCAAGTGCTGTCCGACGGCTGGACGTTCCGCTTTGGCGTCACCGATGAATCGCCGGTCCGTCCAGCCGTCGACGAGGCCGAATGGACCGGGGTCGCGGTCCCGCATACCTGGAACCGTCTTGGCAACAAGGGCACCGAACGCGACGCGACGATCAACGCCGAACGCGGCATCGGCTGGTATCGCCGGGCACTATGCGCCCCGGCGGCGGGCCGGCGCAGTTTCCTGGAATTCGATGGGGCGAGCATCGTCGCCGACGTCTGGCTCAACGGCGTCAAGCTGGGCCGTCACGAAGGCGCCTTTTCGCGCTTCAGGGTCGACGCCACCGCCGCGATGCGGCCGGGGTGCGACAATCTGCTCGCCGTGCGGACCGACAACAGCAAGCCCGAACCGGGCAGCGCGACCTGGCATGTCGTGCCGCTGTCGGGCGATTTCATGATGTTCGGCGGGCTCTATCGGCCGGTCACGCAGATCAGCGTGGATCCCGTGCATATCGACCTGATGGATCATGGCGGACCCGGCGTATACGGCCATGTCGCGGCCCTGAGCGATGCCGCGGCCGACGTCGTGGTGCGTACGCGCATCGCCAACGACGGTGCGCGGGCTTCGTCGGCGCGGCTGGCCATCGCCATCGAGGATGCCGATGGGCGCGTCGTCGCACGCGACGAGGGGCGGATGGCGCTCGCGGCAAAGGCGGTCGCCAGCGACGAGCGACGCCTACGCGTCGCGGATCCGCATCGATGGGACGGGCTTGCCGATCCCTATCTTTATCGCATCGTCGCCGAAGTGCGCGATCCGGCGGGCAGGCTGCTCGATCGCGTCGAGCAGCCGCTGGGCCTGCGCACGATCGCGATCGATCCCGACAAGGGATTCTTCCTCAACGGCAAGCCATTGAAACTGCACGGCGTCTCGCGTCACCAGGATCGTTTCGCAAAGGGCTGGGCGATCGATGTCGCCGACCATGAAGAGGATATGGCGTTGATTCGCGAGCTAGGCGCGAACACGGTGCGGCTCTCTCACTATAACCAGGCGACGCCTTTTTACGACCTCGCCGACCGCAACGGCATGATCCTGTGGGCCGAATTGGGCTTGGTGAACCAGACGGCGCCGAAGGGCGTGCGCGACACCCCGCCCGCGATGCTGGCCAATGCCGAGATGCAGCTCACCGAATTGATCCGGCAGAATTACAACCATCCGTCGGTCGCAATGTGGTCGATCGGCAACGAGGTGACGAACTGGAGCTGGAAAGGGCTGACCCCCTCGAACCCGCGCCCGCTGATGGAGGCGCTGAACCGGCTCGCCAAGCGTGAGGACCCGACGCGCCCGACGACGATGGCGAGCTGTTGCGAGCCGATGCCGGGCGACGAGGACGAGCGCCCGATCCTGTCGGGGATCGCCGATACGGTCGGGTTCAACCTGTATATGGGCTGGTACGGCAAGGGGTATGTCGACGAGGTGGAGGGACTGGGCGCCCACCTGACCGAATTGCACCGCAAATTCCCCGGACTGCCGATCTCGCTCGGTGAATATGGCGGCGGCGGCGCGATCAGCCAGCACACCGACAATGTCCACGGCGGCAAGATCATGAATGTTTCCCGCCCCCAGCCCGAGGAAATCGAAAGCTATATCCACGAACGGTCGTGGGACCAGGTCAAGCGGCTCGACTGGCTGTACGGCGCGTGGGTGTGGCAGATGTTCGACGCGGCGAGCGAGGTCCGCGAAGAGGGCGATACCACCGACGTCAACACCAAGGGGCTCGTCAGCTTCGACCGCAAGGTGAAGAAGGACGCCTTTTATTTCTACAAGGCGGCGTGGCGGCGCGACGTGCCGGTGCTTCACCTGACGGGCAAGCGCTATGTCGACCGCGCCTATCGCACGGTCGATGTCCGCGCCTATTCCAACCAGCCGCGCGCGCGGCTTTCGGTCAACGGTCGCGATGTCGGCTGGACGGGCTGTGCCGACGCGGTCTGCGTCTGGAAGGCGGTCCGCCTCGACCCCGGCGCGAACAGCCTGGTCGCCGAAGCCGGGGCGGTGCGCGACACCGCCGAATGGCGCTATGACGGCGGCGCGAGGGACGTCCATATCCGCAGCGGGACGCTGACCGGCGCGGTCGTGGACGGGGTTCGCTATGGCTCCGACAATTATTTCGAAGGCGGCAAGGGCGTTCCGCTCAACCGCTTCCGCCGCGAAATCTACGCCGCGCCGGGTAGCGAGGCACAGGATCCACAATTGCGGGTCGCCGGCGCCGAGGCCCCCGCGCTGTATGAAAATTATCGCACCGGCCTTGCCGCCTATCGGGTTCCGGTGGCGAACGGCCGCTATCGGGTGACGCTGCACCTGTTCGAGCCGGTCGAGGAAGCGGCGGGCAAGCGCGTCTTCGACGTCGCGGTCAGCGGCGGCGCGGTGCGGCGTGCGGTCGATCCGTTCGCGCTGGGGAAGGGGAAGCTGAAGGCCGTCACGATCCGCCTGTCCGCGACGGTTTCCGACGGGATGCTGAGGATCGACTTTACGCCGCGCGTCGGCGAACCGATCGTGTCGGCGGTCGATATCGTCGCCGAATAGGGGGCGTCAGAAGGCGTGGAGCGCGCCGCCGTCGACCGCGAGCACCTGTCCGGTGACGTAGGCGGCGGCGGGCGAGGCGAGATACTGCATCGCCAGCCCGACATCCTCAGGTGTCCCGAAACGGCCCATCGGAATACGGCGGTCGATCCGCTCGACCCGCGCCGGGTCCCTGGCACTCGCGCTCTGGAACAGCGGCGTGTCGATCCAGCCCGGCGCGACCGCGTTGACGCGCACGCCGCGAGGCGCGAGCTCGGTCGCCAGCGAGCGGGTCAGGCCGACGAGCGCCGCCTTCGCCGCCGAATAGCCCGCGATCTCGGGAATGCCGAGGAACGAGGCCATCGACGCGGTAAAGAGGATCGATCCGGCGCCATGCGCCGCGATCTGGGGCAGGAATGCGCGGGTGAGGGCGAACGCGCCCGATACATGGACGTCGAGCACCGACTGAAACTCGCCCGGCGTCATCGTGTCGACGGGCTTTTTGACGGTGTTGCCTGCATTGTTGACGAGAATCGATACCGGCCCGTGCGTATCGGCGATGCGCGCCGCGAAATCCGCGGCGCGGTCGACTGCGGTGACGTCGAACACGTCAGCCGCGGCATCGCCGAGCGCGGCCTGCGCGCGCGCCAGCTTTGCCGCGTCGGTGCCGACGATCGTCACCGCGGCCCCCGCACGGGCCATGCACCGCGCCGTGGCCAAGCCAAGCCCGCTGCCGCCGCCGGTGATCAGGGCATGATGGCCGGAGAGCGCGAAGGGCGACGGTGTGTCGGACATGGCCTTCTCCCCGGCCGGCGCCGTCAGTCGGCGGTGTAGACGGTCTTGACCTGCGTGTAGAATTCGACCGCGGCGAACCCTTGTTCGCGTGGGCCATAGCTCGATCCGCGCGTTCCGCCGAAGGGGACGTGATAATCGACCCCCGCGGTCGGCAGGTTGACCATCACCATCCCGGCGCGAACGTGGCGGCGGAAATGGCGGGCGTGTTTCAGCGAGCCGGTGACGATACCTGCGGACAGGCCGAAGTTGCCGCGATTGGCCAGATCGAGCGCCTCCTCATAGTCGCGTACCCGTACCGTCGAGACCAAGGGCCCGAACACCTCTTCGGTATTGATCCGCATGTCGGGCGCGGTATCGGCGACGAGTGCGGGGCGCATGTAATAGCCGGGGGTCGACAGCCGCAGCGCCTCGCCGCCGGTGACGAGGCGTCCGCCTTCCTGCTGCGCCAGTTCGACGTAGCGAAGATTCTGCGCGAATTGCTGCTCGCTCGCGGCGGGACCGACCTGGGTGCCCGGGTCGAGCGCCGCGCCGACCGTCAGCGCCTGCGCGCGTTCGGCGAGCGCGGTGACGAACCGGTCGTGGATCGCATCCTCGACGATAACGCGGCTCGACGCGGTGCAGCGCTGGCCGGTCTGGAAGAAGCCGCCGTCGAGTGCGATCGCGACCGCCTTGTCGAGATCGGCATCGGCAAGGACGACGAGGGGATTCTTGCCCCCCATCTCCATCTGTACGCGGGCTTGCCGCGCCATGGCCGCGACGCCGACCTTGGCCCCGACCTCCTGCGACCCGGTGAAGCTGACCCCGGCAATATCGGGGTGCGAGGCGATCGCCGACCCGACGCCGCCCTGGCCGAGCACCAGATTGAAGATACCGGCCGGCGCGTTGAGCTCGTCGGCGACTTCGTGGATGATCGCCGCGAGTGCGTGGGCGGTCGCGGGGGTCGAATTCGCGGGCTTCAGCACGACGGTATTGCCGAAGGCCAGCGCCGGTGCCGCCTTCCACGCCGGAATGGCGATCGGGAAGTTCCACGGCGTGATCAGGCCGAAGACGCCGACCGCTTCGCGATAGGTGGCGGCGTCGACACCGGGGCGCGTCGATTCGAGGGTGAGACCGTGGCGGCGCAGCGCCTCGCCGGCGAAATATTTGAAGATGCGCGCGGCGCGCATCACCTCGCCCGTCGCTTCGGCGCGAGTCTTGCCTTCTTCGCGGGCGAGGAGCTCGCCGAGTGCGGCGGACCGGGCAAACAGGGCGGTTCCGACGCGGTCCAGCAGGTCCGATCGCAGCTCGGGCGTCGCTCGCGACCAGGCCGGAAACGCCGCGTGGGCGGCGGCGACCGCCCGGTCGACATCGCTGGCGTCACCGGCCGGATAGGTCGCGACGACCTCGTCGGTGTCGGACGGGTTCAGGCTTTCGAAGGGCGTGTCGGCGGCGACGGCGGTGCCGCCGATGAAATGGGTGAGCTGCATGATGGTCCTCGCTGGCCGGTTGCACGACGAAAAGGGCGAATGGACAAGGCGGGCGTCGCGCCGCGCCTTCCGAATCCGCTTATACTCGGCACCAGGGCGGGGCGTAAATAGAAATATCGTATGATTATATGGGCGATCCGGCGATCAGGCGAAATCGTCGGCGTCCAGACGGATCGACCGGCCGGGGGTGCCGCGAATCCGCGCCCGCCCGGCGGGGCTGCGCACCTCGAAATCGACCGGCCGTTCGGGGTGGAGGTCGACATGTTCGATCTGACCGTCCCGCCACGCGAGGTCGACCGTGCAGCCGCCGCGGACCCGGACGCCGCGCAGCGCGCCTTCGCGCCATGACGGGGGAAGGGCGGGCAGCAGGTCGATCGACGTGCCGTCGCCCTGAACCAGCATCTCCGCAATGCCGGCCGCGCCGCCGAAATTGCCGTCGATCTGGAAGGGCGGATGCGCGTCGAGCATATCGGGATAGGTCCGGCCGGGCGAGAGCAGGTCGATCAGGATACGATGCGCGCGCGCGCCGTCGCGCAGCCGCGCCCACAGGTTGAGCCGCCATCCGAGACCCCACCCGGTCGCATCGTCGCCGCGCATGTCGAGCGATGTGCGCGCGGCTGCGGCGAGGTCGGGCGTGCCGCGCGCATCGATCTGGAAGCTGGGATACAGCGCATAGAGATGCGAGACATGGCGGTGGTGCGGGTCCGGCGCGTCGGCGTCCCAGTCCGCCTGCCACTCCTGAAGCTGCCCGCCGCCGCCGATCCGCAGCGGCGCCAGCCGGGCGCGCATCGCCGCCATCTCGCCACGCAAGGCGGGATCCCGATCGAGCAGTTCGGCCGCCTGGCCGGCGCGATCGAACAGGTCGCGCAGGATCGCCATGTCCATCGTCGGCCCGGCGCACAGCGTGCTGCCATGACCATGATCATTCTCCGGCGAAAGCGAGGGATTGGTGACCATGAACCCCGTCGCCGGGTCGCGCACCAGCGTGTCGAGGAAGAATTGCGCCGCGCCGCGCAGCAGCGGATAGATGCGATCGAGCCAGTGGCGGTCGCGGTGGTAATCCCAATGATCCCAAAGCTGGCAGGCGAGCCAGGCGCCGCCCGTCGGCCACAGACCGGTGCGGGCGTGGTCGACGGGTCCCGACGCGCGCCACAAGTCGGTGTTGTGATGCGCCACCCAGCCGCGCGCGCCATACATGTCCCGTGCCGTGCGGGCGCCCGACACCGCCAGTTCCTCGACCATCCGCACCAGCGGCTCGATACATTCGGCCAGGTTGGCGCTGTCGACCGGCCAATAGTTCATCTGGGTGTTGATGTTGATCGTGTATTTCGAGCCCCACGGCGGCTGGTTATGCTCGTTCCATATTCCCTGAAGGTTCGCGGGCTGGCTGCCGGGGCGCGAACTCGCCAGCATCAGATAGCGGCCGAACTGGAAATAGAGGGCCGCCAGCGACGGGTCGTCGCCGTCGGCGGCGTGTTCGAGCCGCTGGTCGGTCGGTTGATGGGCGCGCTTGCCGCGCGGCAGATCGAGCGCGACGCGGCGAAACAATCGTCGATGCTCGGTGACGTGCCGTGCGCGCAGGTCGGTCAGTGGCCGCGCCGCGGCGGTGTCGAGTGCTGTGCGTACCCGCGCCGCCGGGTCGCCCGATACGTCGGTCGGCGACCGGTGGCTGGTTGCCGCGGCAAACAGCAGCAGGATGGCGCGCGCGCCGGTCACGCGCAGCGTCGCGCCGTCGGCGGCGGCCTCGCCGCCCTCGACCAGCACCCGCGCCCGCGCCTCGAACGACAGGCGCCCCGCGATTCCCCGGTCGGCGTTGTTTCGCCCGCGCATGATCAGGTCGGTTCCGCTGGCTTCGATACGGGCGCGCTGGCCCGAACTCAGCGAGAATTCGGCATCGATCGGAGCGCCCCCGCCGCCGATGGCCACAACGATCACGCCATCGACCGAAGAGGCGAAGACCTCTCGCGTATAGGCGACGCCGTCTGCGACGAACTGCGTTCGCGCGATCGCGGTGTCGAGGTCGAGTTCGCGGCGATAGTCGGTCGCGCTGGTCTCGTTGACCGCGAGCAGGTCGATATGGAGATCGCCGAGCGCCTGATAGGCCATTTCGCGCATCGGCACGGCCTGAATATCGGCGTCGGCCAGTTCTTCCGCCTCGGCGTGACGGCCCGCGAAGATCAGGTCGCGGACCTTTGGCAGCGCGGCGCGCGCACGCGGATTGACGTTCGAATAGGGGCCGCCCGACCATAAGCTGTCTTCGTTGAGTTGCAGGCGTTCGCGCTTGATGCCGCCAAAGACCATCGCGCCGCGATGCCCGTTGCCGACCGGCAGCGCCTCGGTCCACATGTTCGCGGGCTTGCCGTACCAGAGCAGGGAGCGATGGACGGGCTCCGCCGCGCTCGCCGACGCCGAGGCGAGCAGACCGGGAGCGACGGGTGCGACCAGCCCGGCCTGCAACAGGGACCGCCGCGACATATCCATCATCACTCTCCTGACCCGCATTTTATATCTGATAACAATTTGATCATTTATTCGACCAATGCAAGCGGCATGCGCTGACAACGGTGACAGCGCCGTCCCGATGCGATATCCGCAAGCGGTGAAGGAGACGCCATGACCAAAGCCGCCGCGCCCAAACTCTATCAGGCGATCATCGACGCCCTCCAGGCCGATATCGCCGCCGGGCGCTACAAGGCGGGCGACCGCCTGCCGCCCGAGCGCGTGCTGGTCGAGCGATTCGACGTCAGCCGCCTGACGGTGCGCGAGGCGATGATCGGAATGGAGATATTGGGCCTGGTCGAGGCGCGGCGCGGGTCGGGGGTTTATGTGACCGAGCGGCCGAGCGGCGCGATCGACGCCAGCGAGCTCGACATCGGCGCGTTCGAGCTTACGGAGGCACGGCGGCTGATCGAAGGGGAATGTGCGGCGCTGGCGGCGATCACCGCCGACGAGGCCGCGATCGCGCGACTTCGCGAAATCCTCGACGCGATGATCGAGGAAAACAAGGGCGAGCTTCGCGACGAGCTCGCCGATCGCGCGTTTCACGTCCAGATCGCGCGGGCCACGAACAATGACGCGATGGTGCTGGTGATCCAGACCTTGTGGGACATTCGCCACCGGTCGCCGCTGTGCGAACGGATGCTCGCCCGGTCGCGGGCCGCGGGGATCAAGCCGATGATCGACGATCACCGCGCGATCATCGACGCGATCGCGGCGCACGACGGCCCCGGTGCGCGACAGGCGATGCGCGATCATCTGGGCCGCGTCATCGACAACCTTCTCCGTGCGACCGAGTTGGACGGGATTCGCCGCGTCCAGGCCGAGGCGGCCGAGCTGCGGACGCGCACCGAGCGGCTCGCCGCGTTCTGATGCCCCTGACGGGGCGGGGCCATCGATCGCCCCCGACTTTCACCTTCCCCCTTGCCTATCAGCAAGCGTTCAGGCAATTAGTCTGATAACTTAGAGTGAAAGGACGTGAGGTGGGAGAGTTGGGCGAGGCCGGATCGACGGCAGGCAATGGCGGTGCGCTGCGCATTCGCGATGCACGGGTGATCGTCACCTGTCCCGGGCGCAATTTCGTCACGCTGAAGATCGAAACCGATGCAGGTGTGACGGGAATCGGCGACGCGACGCTCAACGGCCGCGAACTGGCGGTCGTCAGCTATCTGGCCGACCATGTGATCCCCAATCTGATCGGTCGCGACGCCCATCGTATCGAGGATATCTGGCAGTTTCTGTATCGCGGCGCCTATTGGCGGCGCGGGCCGGTGACGATGTCGGCGATCGCCGCCGTGGACACCGCGCTGTGGGACATCAAGGCGAAGGCGGCGGGAATGCCGCTGCATCAGCTGCTCGGCGGGCGTTCGCGCGAGGGCGTGCTCGTCTACGGCCATGCGAACGGGGCGGATATCGAAGAAACGGTCGACCAGGTCGGCGTCTATCGCGACATGGGGTATCGTGCCGTGCGCGCGCAAAGCGGAATACCCGGGGTCCGCGGCGCCTATGGCGTCGGCCGCGGCGATCTTTACTACGAACCCGCCGACGGTGCCTTGCCGACCGAAACCCTGTGGTCGACGAGCGCCTATCTGACGCATGCGCCCAAGCTGTTCGAACGATTGCGCGCGGTGCACGGCGACGAGGTCGAGCTGCTCCACGACGTGCATCATCGGCTGACCCCGATCGAGGCGGCGCGGCTTGGCAAGGCGCTGGAGCCCTATCGTCTCTTCTGGCTCGAGGATGCGACCCCGGCGGAGAATCAGGAGGCGTTCCGCCTGATCCGCCAGCACACGGTGACGCCGCTTGCGGTCGGCGAGATATTCAACAGCATCTGGGATTGCCGCGAGCTGATCCAGAACCAGCTGATCGATTATATCCGGGCGACCGTTGTTCATGCCGGGGGGATCACCCACCTGCGGCGCATCGCCGACCTCGCCAGCCTGTACCAGGTTCGCACGGGCTGTCATGGGGCCACCGATCTGTCGCCCGTGTGCATGGGGGCGGCGCTGCACTTCGACAGCTGGGTCCCGAATTTCGGGATCCAGGAATATATGCGGCACAGCCCCGAAACCGACGCCGTATTCCCGCATGATTATCGGTTCGAGGACGGGTATCTGATCGCGGGCGACACGCCCGGCCACGGCGTCGAGATCGACGAGACGCTGGCGGCGCGATACCCCTATGACCCGAAACAGCTTCCGGTCGCGCGGCTGGCGGACGGCACGCTGTGGAACTGGTGAGCCGGCCCGCGTGGCTCGCCGCGGCGACGCTGCTCGCACTGCTGCCCGCAGCCGCGCTGGCGCAGCGCAGCGATCGGACGGTCGAGGGCTCCTGGCGCTCGGTGGTTTTCGACGCCGGCGCCGCGGACGGCGCGACGATGCCGGCAGGCGATGCGACCGCACCGGGCTTCGACGACAGCGGCTGGACGCCGGTATCGGTGCCGCACAATTGGCAGGGCTATTCCTACAACCGTCAGGTCCGCAACGGATCGCGGCATGGAACCGCCTGGTATCGCAAGGCGCTGGACATCGCGCCGGCCGCCGCGGGCGAACGCGTCTTCCTGCGCTTCGAAGGCGTTAACGCCTATGCGACGGTGTGGCTGAACGGCGTCGCGGTCGGGCGCCACGGCGGCGGCCTGACGAGCTTTGAAGTCGAGGTGACGAAGGCGGTTCGGGCAGGGCCCGACGTGCTTGTGGTGAGGGCCGACAATCCCAAGGGGATCACCGACCTGCCGTGGGCGCCGGGCGACGACCAGCCGGAGATGGGCTTTTCGGAAGGCTCGCAACCATTCGGCATCTTTCGACCTGTCCATGTCGTGCGGACCGCCGACGTGCGCGTACGTCCTTTCGGCGTCTATGCCTGGGGCGAACCCGGGGCGATCGACGCCGCAACCGCGACGCTTCGTACCCGCACCGAGTTCGAGAACCGGTCGGCGCGCTCGCGCGACCTGGAAATCGTCACCCGCCTGGTCGATCCCGAAAAGCGGGTCGTGGCCGAAGCGCGGCGCAGCGTGCGGATCGCGGCGGGCGAGGACGCGACGATCGACCAATCGTTGCCGACGATTCGCAACCCGCGCCTCTGGTCGCCCGACCATCCGACGCTCTATACGCTCGTCGCCGAGATTCGCGAGGACGGGGTCGTGCGCGACCGGCTGAGCACGCCCTATGGTATCCGCACCGTCGCGATCGTCGAGGCCCCGGACGGGCGGCGGCGCCTGTTGCTCAATGGCAAGCCCTTCGCGATCCGCGGTACGGCCGAATATGAACATCTGCTGGGCGGCAGCCATGCTTTTTCGTCCGAACAGGTCGCGGCCCGCGTCGCCCAGGTCGAAGCGGCCGGCTTCAATGCCTTTCGCGACGGCCATTACCCGCACAACCTGCGCTATGGCGAACGGATCGCCGAGGACGGACTGCTCTGGTGGCCGCAGTTCAGCGCACACAACTGGTTCGACAATCCCGCCTATCGTGCGAACTTCCTGTCGCTGCTCGGCGACTGGGTCCGCGAACGACGCAACAATCCCGCGGTCTTCCTGTGGGGATTGCAGAATGAAAGCCAGCTTCCCAAGGCGTTTGCGGAGGAAGCGACCGCGCTGATCCGGCGGCTCGACCCGACCGCGTCGGTCGAGCGGCTGGTCGTGACCTGCAACGGCGGCGAAGGCACCGACTGGAACGTGCCCCAGAACTGGTCGGGCACCTATGGCGGGGATCCGGATCGTTATGCGGAGGAACTGCGAGGACAGGGGCTGGTCGGTGAATATGGTGCCTGGCGGTCGCTGGGCCTGCACGAAGAGCCGCCCTTTTCCGACGCGCATTCCGAGGAGCGGATGGCGACGCTGGAACAGCAGAAGGCGCGCCTCGCCGATTCGGTCGCGGGCAGCAGCGTCGGACATTTCCAGTGGTTGCTCGCCAGTCACGAAAACCCCGGCCGGGCGATGCGCGAGGACGGGACCCAGATCTGGGACGGCATCCGCCCGCTCGACCATATCGGGCCGTCGAACAACAAGGGCCTGATGACGCTCTGGGGCGAACCGCTCGACGCCTATTACATGTTTCGCGCGCGCCAGGTCTCTGCCGCGGTGGCGCCTATGGTCTATATCGTCTCGCACAGCTGGCCCGACCGCTGGACGGCGCCCGGCGCCAAATCGCACATTGAAGTCTATTCCAACTGCGACGCTGTCGAGCTGTTCAACGATGACGCGGGCAGGCTGTCGCTCGGGCGCCGGCGCCGTGATGCGACGCAGCGGTTCGTGTGGAACGACGTGCCCGTGCGTTACAACCGGTTGTCGGCGGCCTGCCTTGTCGGTGGCAAGGTCGCGGCCCGCGATCGGGTGATGCTCTATCATCTGCCGCCCCCGCCCGGGGCGAAGGACGTCGCGGGGAGCCCGACCGTATCGATGCGCGCGGCGAAGGGATGGCATTATCTGTACCGCGTCAATGCTGGCGGACCGGGAATCGTCGACGGCGACGGGCAGGCGTGGCAGGCCGATCGCCATTTCGGCGACGGCGCCCAATGGGGGTGGACGAGCTGGGCCGATGCCTATCCCGCGCTCGATCCGCGACTGGGCAGCCGCGGCAAGACGTCGGATGCCATCCGCGGCGCTCGCGACGCGGCGCTGTTCCAGACCTACCGCTATGGCCGGGGCGAATTGCGCTACCGCTTCCCGGTTGCGCCCGGTCGCTACCGGGTGGAGCTGTACTTCGCCGAGCCTTGGTATGGCCGCGCCGGAATAGACGCCCGCGGCTGGCGCCTGTTCGATGTGGCGGTAAATGGCGAAACCCGGCTGAGCGACGTCGATTTGTTCGCGGCGGCGGGCTTCGGCGGTGCGGTCAAGAAGGTGATCGAGGTCGAGGCGGCGGACGGCGCGTTGACCCTCTCCTTTCCGCGGGTCGCGGCGGGACAGGCCCTCGTATCGGCGATCGCGATTGCCGCCGCCGATCCGGGGCAGGCGGTGCCCGAGGCGCCTGGCACCGACCTGATCGCCGACAGTCGCGGCGGCGCCCCGCGGCCCTATCTCGACAACGGCGATCCCCTGTTCGTCGATCGTTCCGAGGAATGGACGAAGCTGCCGGCCGATTTGCTCGACAGCGACTGGCTGCGGCCCGATGCCGCCACGGACGCGGGCGACGTAGCGGTACGCCCGCGCGTCGATGCCGACGTCTATCTGGCGCTACGGCAGGGCGCCGAGGTTCCGGAGGGCTGGACCCCGACCGGATGGACCGCCGGTGCGGTGAGGGATGGACAAATCGTGCCGTACCGTTTTGCCAAACGCGAAGCGCGGGCAGGCGAGTGGGTGTCCCACCGCGGTGCGGCGCCGTTGATCGTGCAACGCGCCTTGCCCTCTCCCTACACGCCGGGGGCTTTCGGATCGCCGAAGGGACAAGGGCTGAGACAGGTCGAGGCGGCCGAGATGCAGCGCAGCGGCCTTGCCATCGCCAGCAGTCGCCAGGGCTATGCGGGGACCGGTTATGGCGCGGTCGGCAAGGCTGAGGCGGCGGTGAGCTGGACGGTCAAGACCGGCGCCGCCGGTCGGCCGACGCTCCGCGTTCGTTACGCGCTCGACGGCGATACGCCCCGCGATGCCTTGTTGCACATCGTCGATGTGAGCGGAATCGAGATCGCGCGCGCCATCGTGTCGTTCACCCCGGGGCGCGGATGGCGCGACCTCTCGATCGTCCTGCCCGATGCGATCAACGCCGGCGACCATCGCGCGACGCTGGACATTGCGGCCGGGGCACCCCTCGACCTCGATTCGGTCGAACTCGATTGACCGCCACGGACGGCGAGGGCGGGGAATTTATCTGATATCTCAAATAAATCGACGTGATCGCGCAGAAAAAGCATATTATATGCGTGAAATTGCTTGACTGAGATATCAGAAAGGTTGATTGATATGGTCGTAAATTCCTAGAAAAAGCGGGCGCGTGCCCGAGAATGTCGGGAGAGGAAGATGTCTGATAAGATTTCCCTGCTGGGCTCTGCCGCGGTGGCGGCATTGATGCTGGCCATGCCGGGGACGGCCTTTGCACAGGCAGCGGACGAAAGCGGGACTGCGGGCACCGAAGAGATCATCGTCACCGGCCTGCGCGCGTCGCTCGGCAATGCGGCGGCGATCAAGCGCGATTCGGGCCAGATCCAGGATTCGATCGTCGCCGAGGACATCGGTAAGCTGCCCGACACCAACATCGCCGAAACGCTCCAGCGAATCCCCGGCGTGCAGATTTCGCGCAATACGCGGGGCGAGGGCAATGCCTATGTCGTCCACGGCCTGAAGCAGGTGATGACGACCGTCAACGGCCGGCAACTGTTCGGCACGACCGATCGCGTGGCGCACCTGCTCGATTTCTCGTCGGACATCCTGTCGGGCGTCGATGTCTACAAGACCGCGACCGCCGACCAGATCGAAGGCGGCCTGGGCGGCCTGATCAACATCCACACCGCGCGCCCCTTCGATTTCGACGGCTTTCACGTCGCCTTCACCGGCGCCGCGACCTATTCGGAATTCCAGGACAAGGCCGGGCCGCGCGTGTCGGGGGTCGTGTCCAACCGCTGGCAGACCGGCATCGGCGAGATCGGCGTGCTGCTCGGTGCGCAGTTCGAGCGTTTCTATTCGGGCGGCTACCAGGTTTCGACCAACAGCTATGGCACGAACACGAGCCTGTTCGATGTCGACGGCGACGGTGCGACGGGCGGAACCGGCGACGCCGTGACCATGCCGTCGCAGGTGCGCCCGCGCTACGAGACCGGAAACCGGGCTCGCACCGGCCTGTACGGCGCGCTCCAGTGGCGTCCGAGCGACGCGGTCGAACTGCATCTCGACACGATCTACAATTATTCGGGCGGCCATTCGTACACGCAGCAGCTTTCGGTGCAGACCGACGGGGCGACGACGGGCGTGGGCGTTCCCGCGTTCAAGGACGGATCGTCGGTTCCCGCAAGCTATTCGCTTGCCAATCCGGTGGTGAAGTCGACCGCCGGGCAGGCCGACAATCCCTATGACACGATCAACGTGGCGTTCGGCGGCAGCTATTCGTCGGATCGCTTCACCCTGTCGGCCGAGGCATCCTATGTGCGCAGCGAAGGCCCCTTCTACTACCGCAGCGCAACGATCCAGACCCGCGCCGACCAGGCCGATATCAGCCTGGCCGGCGACACGCCCGACGTCGCGGTGTCGGGGGTCGATCTGACCGATCCTGATGCCTGGGGCAATGTCAGCTATTTCGAATATGGGACGCAGCAGGACGGCCGCGAACCCTCGTTCCGGGTCGACGCGACCTATGACGTCGATGCCGGGCCGATCAAGACGCTGATGGCGGGCTTTCGCTGGGCGCATCACCGCGCGATCTACGACTTCTTCTCGCAGAGCGGCGCGGGTTTGACGCGGCCCTATTCGGACATCACCGAACTGACACCCGGCGATCTGTTCACCGACCAGGATGCGTCGACGAACCAATGGGTCGCGATCAGCCATCGCTACATGGTGGATGCGGCGCGCAACCGCAGCCTGTTCGGCCTGCCGCCGGGGGACCCCGCGGGCGCGCCGGGCAGCCATTACGACTATCGCGAGACGACGCTGGCGGGCTATGCCGAAGCACAGTTCGGTTTCGATCTCGGCACGCTTCCCGTCGACGGCAATCTGGGTGTGCGCTATGTCCGGACCGACGGCGAGCAGACGGTCCTGGTGCAGAACGATGCCGGCGACTATGAGCCGCTGACCGGCGGAACACCCTATGAAAACTGGCTGCCCAGCGCCAATATCCGGTTCCAGTTCACCCCCGACCTCTTCCTGCGTCTCGCCTATTCCAAGGCGATCACGCGGCCCGATTTCGGCAATTTGTCGCCCGCGTTGCTGCTGAACCCGGTCAGCCTGACCGCGAGCGGGGGCAACCCGGCACTGAAGCCGACCAAGGCCGATCAATATGACGCCAGCCTCGAATATTATTTCGGCAGGTCGAACTATGTGGCAGTGGCGCTGTTCCAGAAGAATGTCAGCGGGTTCATCCAGAAATTCTATGCCGACGAAACGATTAACGGCGACGTCTATCAGGTCAGCCGTCCGCGCAACAGCGGCGACGGCAAGATTCGCGGCTTCGAGCTGACCTATCAGCAGTTCTTCGACTTCCTGCCGGGCTTTCTGTCGGGGCTCGGGGTTCAGGCGAACTACACCTATGTCGACAGCAAGCTCGACGTGGTCGGCATCGACCGCCGCGTTCCCGCCGACCAGCTTTCGAAAAATGCCTATAACGTCACCGGCATATACGAAAAGGGGCCGATCTCGCTGCACGTGTCGTACAACTGGCGCTCGCGCAGCATCCAGAGCAACAACGCCGACGCGAATCTGAGCGTGTGGAACGCGCCGCAGGAATCGCTCGACGTGTCGGCGACCTACAATGTCAACGACTGGCTTTCGATCAAGGCGGACATGGTCAACGCCACGATCGCCTACCAGAACCAATATTACGGAACCCCGTTGCAGCCGTCGCTGAGCAATCAGCTCGACCGGTCGTATCAGGTCGGGTTCCACATCAACTTCTGATCCTTGATCGGAAGGCATAAGGGGGAGAAGGCTGGACGCATGAATTCTGCTTCCAGCCTCTCTCGCCTTCTGCTGCTGGCGCCGGCGGCGCTGCTCTGCATGGCGACGCCCGCCGGGGCGCAGCTCGATGGCAATTCCGACGAGGCGAAGGTGCCCGCCTATGTCCTGCCCGATCCGCTCGTCATGGCCGACGGCACCCGCGTCACGAGCGCCGCGCAATGGACCGCGCAGCGCCGCGGCGAACTGCTCGCGCTGTTCGAGCGGACCATCTATGGCGTGGCTCCGGCGGCGCCGGGGGCAATCCGCTTCGCGGTGACCGACCTCGACCGCCAGGCGCTGGGCGGCAGGGCAGTCCGCAAACAGGTGACGCTCTATCTCGACGGCACCGACCACGGGCCGCAAAGCTCGGTCCTGATCTATCTTCCCGCCGGCGCAAGGGCACCGGTGCCCCTGTTTGCGGGCATGAATTTCCACGGCAATCAGGCGGTTTCGGCCGACCCCGCGATCGACATCGCGCATAGCTGGATCGCGGCGCCCGGCGAGGGGATCGTCAAGCATCGCGCGACCGCCGATTCGCGCGGTATCGACGCGGGCGAATGGCCGATCGAACGGATCCTCGCGGCGGGCTATGGCGTTGCCACCTTCTTTCCGGGCGACCTTTACCCCGACGGCGACGACATGCGCGCCGAAAGCATCCAGCCCGCCTATCCGATCAGCCCTTCGGCCCCCGATGGGTGGGGGGCGATTGCGACCTGGGCGTGGGGACTGAGCCGCGTCTACGACTATCTTGCGACCGATCCCGACGTCGACGCCGGGCGGGTGATCGCGATCGGGCACTCGCGCTATGGGAAGGCGGCGCTGTGGGCGGGGGCAACCGACCCGCGTTTCGCGATGGTCGTTGCGAACGATAGCGGCGAGGGGGGCGCGGCGCTGTATCGCCGGGCGTTCGGTGAAACGATCCGCGTGATGAACGATTACTGGTTCGCGCCGCGGTTCAAGACCTTTGCCGGACGCGAGACCGCGCTGCCGGTCGACGCCCACGAACTGATCGCGCTGATTGCGCCGCGCCCCGTCTATGTGGCGAGCGCGACCGAGGATTGGTGGTCCGATCCCAAGGGCGAGTTCCTCGCAGCCTGCGCTGCCGGGCCGGTGTATCGCCTGTTCGGGTTCGACGGTCCGGGGTGCGACGAGATGCCGCCGCCCGACCGTTCGGTCGGGGCGCGGATCGGCTATCATATCCGGACCGGCAAGCACGATATTACCGCCGCGGACTGGGCGGCCTATACCGCCTTTGCCGACCGCAACCTGAAACCGGCCCGATAGGCGCCGCGCGGCGCGGCGGCGGGATGGGGCCCGACCGCTGCGCCGCGCAAGGGCGCTAGAAGCGGAAACCGACGCCGGCGCTGATCACCCAGGGATCGAGCTTGTGCCTGGTCTGCAACACTTCGGTCGTGCCCGCATACCAGGTCGCCTTCGGGCGCAGGAAATAGCGCTTGGCGTCAAGCGAAACGAACAGGCCATTTGCGCTGAGCGGCACGTCGACGCCCGCCTGCAGCGCGAAGCCGAACGTGTCGCTCATCTTCTGCCGCGTCGCGCCGAGCGTGCGGGCTGCCGCGCCCGGCTTTTCGTCGATGAAAATGAAATAGCTCGGTCCGGCGCCGACATAGGGGCGGATCGCCGTGTCGGAGCCGAAATGATACTTCAGCGTCAGCGTTGCGGGAACGATCTTGGCATCCGACACCAGTTCGGCTCCGTCGAGCGCGCCGCGACCGTCGACATCGTGCTGGGTCACCCCGGCGATCGTTTCGAGCGAGACATTGTCGGCCACGAAATATTCGACCGCGATGGTCGGCGTGACATTGTCGTTCGCCTTGGTCTGCGTTCCGGCGGGCAGGCCGATGCCGTCATATTTGACGTCCTTGATCTTGCCGTCGGGGGCTACCAGCGTCGCAAGAACCTTGAACTGGACGTCGCCCTGTTTCGCAAAAGCCTGTCCGGGGATCGCGGTGGCGGCGGCCAGGGCGATAAGGGAGATGATACGCGTTTTCATTGTCATGGCTCCTCTGTTGGCGGAGCTTCCCCTGCGCTCGTCGGCGTGCCGACACATTGATACGGCGCAATTCTTTCGTTGATCCGTATCAATGTTTCGCGGTGCCCGGACGTTCATGGCGATCTCGTACTGCGGCCGGGGCGGCCGCGCCGAGCGGGGATTCGCGAACATGGAAAGTCTGGTTTCGAAAGCGGGCGGATGGATGGCGCTGGCGCTCGTCGCGCTCGTCATGGCCGCATCCGCGGTCGATGCGCCCTTTGCGGTGCATATGGGGATCGTCGCGGTCGCCTGCCTTGTCGCGCTCTGGGCGACCGTTTCCCGTGCCGATTTCGACGCGATCGCCCGCGGCCTGTTGAAAATGCCCGCCGACCAGGGCGTCTATGATGACGACCCGGTTCGGTGGGGCGTGATCGCGACGCTATTCTGGGGCACGGCGGGGTTCCTCGCGGGCCTGTATATCGCGCTCCAGCTCGCTTTTCCGGCGCTCAACCTCAATCTCGAATATACGACCTTCGGGCGGCTGCGCCCCCTCCACACCTCGGCGGTGATCTTTGCCTTTGGCGGCAATGCGCTGATCGCGACGAGCTTCTATGTCGTCCAGCGAACCTGCCGCGCGCGGCTGGCCTTTCCGACGCTCGCGCGTTTCGTTTTCTGGGGCTATCAGCTCTTCATCGTCCTCGCGGCCACCGGCTATCTGATGGGCGTCACCGAGGCGCGCGAATATGCCGAGCCCGAATGGTATGTCGACCTGTGGCTGACGGTGGTCTGGGTCGCCTATCTCGCGGTCTTCGTGGGCACGATCGTCAGGCGGCGCGAGCCGCACATCTATGTCGCGAACTGGTTCTATCTCAGCTTCATCGTGACGATCGCGATGCTGCACATCGTCAACAATCTGTCGATGCCGGCCAGCCTGCTCGGGTCAAAGAGCTACGCGGCCTTTTCCGGGGTCCAGGATGCGCTGACCCAATGGTGGTACGGGCATAATGCGGTCGGCTTCTTCCTGACCGCCGGCTTCCTTGCGATGATGTATTATTTCGTGCCGAAGCAGGCCGAGCGGCCGGTCTATTCCTACCGCCTGTCGATCATCCACTTCTGGTCGCTGATCTTCCTCTATATCTGGGCGGGACCGCACCACCTGCACTACACGGCGCTGCCCGACTGGGCGCAGACGCTGGGCATGGTCTTTTCGATCATGCTGTGGATGCCGAGCTGGGGCGGCATGATCAACGGCCTGATGACGCTGAACGGCGCGTGGGACAAGATCCGCACCGACCCGATCATCCGCATGATGGTGATGGCGCTCGCCTTTTACGGGATGAGCACCTTCGAAGGCCCGATGATGTCGATCAAATGGGTGAATTCGATGTCGCACTATACCGACTGGACGATCGGTCACGTCCATTCGGGCGCGCTCGGCTGGAACGGCATGATCACCTTTGCCAGCGTCTATTATCTCGTGCCGCGCCTATGGGGTCGGCCGCGGCTCTACAGCCTGCGCATGGTCAACTGGCACTTCTGGCTCGCGACCGTAGGGATCGTCTTTTACGCCGCGTCGATGTGGGTCGCGGGCATCATGCAGGGCTTGATGTGGCGCGAATATGGCGCCGACGGCTACCTCGTCTACAGCTTCGCCGAAAGCGTCGCCGCGATGCATCCGATGTATCTGATCCGCGCGGCGGGCGGGGCGATGTATCTCGCCGGCTTCGTCATCATGCTCGTCAACGTCTGGGCGACGCTCGCCGGCCGCGTCCGCGCCGAACGGCCCATGACCGAAACCCCCTATAACGCCGCGGCGGATCGCCCGCTCGCGCCCGTTCCCGCCGAATGAGGAGCGCCCAGAAAATGGCTACCCAACCCGCCAAACCGCGCTTCAGCCACAAAAAGCTGGAACGCAATATCACGCTGCTCGGCCTGTTCGCGCTCGTCACCGTCGCGATCGGCGGAATCGTCGAGATCGCGCCGCTCTTCTGGATCGACAATACGGTCGAAAAGGTCGACGGCATGCGGCCCTACACCCCGCTCGAGCTGGCCGGGCGCAACATCTACATGCGCGAGGGCTGCTACGTCTGCCACAGCCAGATGATCCGCCCGTTCCGCGACGAGGTCGAGCGCTATGGTCATTACAGCCTGGCCGCCGAAAGCATGTACGACCACCCGTTCCAATGGGGGTCGAAACGGACCGGCCCGGACCTTGCGCGGGTCGGCGGGCGCTATTCGGACGAGTGGCATCGCGCACATCTGATCGACCCACGCAGCGTCGTGCCCGAATCGATCATGCCCCCCTATGCCTTTCTGGCGGACCGCGAGTTGAAGACCGGCGACATGGCCAACGACCTGACGGCGCTTTACCGCGTCGGCGTCCCCTATACGAAGGACGATATCGCAAAGGCGAACGACGACGTCCGCGCACAGGCCGATCCCGATGCCGGCGCGGGCGACCTCGCCCAGCGTTATCCGAAGGTGCAGGTGCGCGATTTCGATGGCGACCCGTTCCGGGTGACCGAGATGGATGCGCTGATCGCCTATCTCCAGATGCTTGGCACCCTCGTCGATGTCGACAAGGCCGCACCGCAGGAACAGGCGCATGTCGAGGCCGCCCCGGCTGGAGCGGTGCGATGACGTACAACGACCTTCGCCATTTTGCCGACAGCTGGGGCCTGCTGTGCATGGCGCTGCTGTTCCTCGGCCTGATCGCCTGGCCGTTCCGCCGCGGTGCGGGCGACCGCAATCGCGAGGCCGCAACGATGATCTTCAAGGACGACGAGCATGGCTGAGCAACAGCGTATCGACGAAGCCACCGGCACGAGCACGGTCGGCCATGAATGGGATGGTATCGAAGAGCTGAACACCCCGTTGCCGCGCTGGTGGCTTTGGACCTTCTACCTGACGATCGCCTGGGCGCTGGTCTATGTCGTCCTGTATCCGGCGTGGCCGATGGTGAACAGCGCGACGAAGGGCATGCTCGGCTGGACGAGCCGCGGCCAGTTGGAGCAGGAGCTTGCGGCCGACGCGAAACGCCGCGCGCCCGTCATCAATGCGATCGCCGCGACGCCCGTCGCCGACCTGCCCGCGCACCCCGAATTGATGCAGGCGGCCGTGCAAGGCGGCGGCGCGGCGTTCCGCGTCCACTGCGTCCAATGCCACGGGTCGGGCGGAGCCGGGGTCCAGAAACTCTATCCCAGCTTGACCGACGACGACTGGCTGTGGGGCGGCGATCTCGACCGGATCGACTATACGATCACGCACGGCATCCGGAACCCCGATCACAAGGCGACGCGCACCAGCCTGATGCCGGCCTTTGGCCGCGACGGCATCCTGGACGCGGGACAGATCGCCGACGTCGTCAGCCATGTGCGCGTCATCAGCCGGCAGGAAAAGCCGAGCGTATCGTCGGCGCGCGGCGCGACGCTGTTCGAGGCGAATTGTGCGGTGTGCCACGGCGCCAACGGGCAGGGCGGCCGCGATGTCGGGGCGCCGAGGCTGACCGACGCGATCTGGCTCTATGGCGGCGACCGCGCGAGCATTACGGCGACCGTCACCAGCCCGCGCAACGGGGTGATGCCCCGCTGGGGCGAGCGGCTCGATCCGGTGACGATCAAGATGCTCGCCGCCTATGTCTATTCGCTCGGCGGAGGCGAGGCGGCGCCGGCGACGGCCACCGCCGCGGAAGGGCAGGGAGCCGATGGCCAGCCCTGAAGACCTCACCGGCGGCTCCGCGTCGCTCTATGCCGCGCGCAAGGGCGTCTATCCGAAGAAGATCGACGGGCCATTCCGCCGCTTCAAATGGCTGGTGATGGCGTTTACGCTTGCCATTTACTACGGTACGCCGTGGATACGCTGGGACCGCGGCCCCTATGCGCCGGACCAGGCGGTGCTCGTCGACCTTGCGCACCGGCGCTTCTACATGTTCCAGATCGAAATCTGGCCGCATGAATTCTATTATGTCGCGGGCCTGCTGATCATGGCGGGGATCGGGCTGTTTCTCGTCACCAGCGCGGTCGGACGCGCATGGTGCGGCTATGCCTGTCCGCAGACGGTGTGGACCGACCTGTTCCAGCATGTCGATCGCCTGATCGACGGCGACCGCAATGCGCAGATCCGCCTTGCGAACGGTCCGTGGACGTTGGAAAAGGCCGGCAAGCGCGCGCTCAAATATGCGGTCTATCTGACGATCGCGTTCTGGACCGGCGGCGCGTGGATCATGTATTTTGCCGATGCGCCGACGCTGACGCACGCCTTCTGGACCGGGCAGGCGGCGCCGGTCGCCTATGGCACCGTGGCCGTCCTTACCGCCACGACCTTCGTCCTCGGCGGGTTCATGCGCGAACAGGTGTGCATCTATATGTGCCCCTGGCCCCGCATCCAGACCGCGATGATGGACGAAAAATCGCTGCTCGTGACCTATAAGGACTGGCGCGGCGAACCGCGCGGAAGCGTCAAGAAGGCCGACAAGCATCCGGGCGCGTTCGGCGACTGCGTCGATTGCAACCAGTGCGTCGCGGTCTGCCCGACGGGCATCGATATCCGGCAGGGCCCGCAGATCGGCTGTATCACCTGCGCGCTGTGCATCGATGCCTGCGACGGCGTGATGGCTCAGGTCGGGCGTGAGCGCGGGTTGATCGATTATTGCACGCTCGAGGATGCGGCGGCGGAAAAGGCCGGCGGCACGGCAAAGCCGGTGCGCAAGACGCTGCTGCGCCCGCGCACGATCGTCTATTTCTCTATCTGGTGTGCGATCGGCGCCGCGATGCTCTTTTCGCTCGGCCAGCGGGCCCGGCTCGACCTTGCGGTCCAGCACGAGCGCAGCCCCCTCTACGTCCAGCTGTCGGACGGTCATATCCGAAACAGCTATACGGTTAAGCTGCGCAACATGGAAACGCGTCCGCGCCGGGTCGAGGTGACGATGCGGGGCCTTCCGGAGGCCGCGTTGTGGACCGAAGAGGGGGCGCGGGCATCCGGTGCGCAGCGGATCGAACTGACCCTGCCGGCCGACAGCGTCACGCGGGTCAGGCTGTTCGTGGCGGCGCCGGGCGCCGGACCGGCGCGGCAGGACTTTACCCTCGCCACGCGCGGTCTCGACGGCGACCCGCGCGGCGACAGCGAAATCATCCAGTTCGATCGGCCGGAGACGGGACAATGACCCAGCGGACACGCAAGCCTTTCACCGGCTGGCACATGACGGCGATCCTCGTCGCCTTCTTCGCGGTCGTGATGACCGTGAATTTCGCCATGGCACGGTTCGCGCTTTCGACCTTCGGCGGTGCGGTGGTGGAGAACAGCTATGTCGCCAGCCAGCATTACAACGAATGGCTTCGGCGCGCCGCGGCACAGGACCGGCTGGGGTGGACGGCCGGCGCCACATTGGGGCCCGATCGCCGAGCCCGCCTGACGATAGACCGCGGCGGGCGGCCGCTCGCCGGTCTTGCCGTGACCGCGACGCTCAGCCACCCGCTCGGCCGCACGCCTCCGGCCGCGATGCACTTCGTGCCGGATGCCGGCGGCCGCCTGGTGTCGGAAGAGCGCGTGCCGGCGGGGCGGTGGCGGCTCGATCTCGCGGTGCGCCGCGGCGCCGACGAAGCGCGGTACCGGGTCGACCTGCAATGAGCGTCGCGGCCGCCATGCCATTGGTCGAGCGCGATTTCGCCGTACCCGACATCCGCTGTGCGGGCTGCATATCGAAGCTCGAACAGGGCCTTGTGCGCGACAGGCGGATCGCGGCGGCGCGCGTGAATTTCACCGAAAGGCGCGTCCACCTGACCCACACGCCCGATGCTGCGATGCCCGATTTGATCGGCGCCTTTTCGCTGTTGGGGTTCGAGGCGCATCCGATCGGCGACGCGGTGGGCGAGGTCGCCCCCGAAGCGGCGTCGAGCCGCGAGTTGCTGCGCGCGGTGGCGGTGGCGGGCTTTGCGATGATGAACATCATGCTGCTGTCGGTATCGGTCTGGTCGGGCGCAGCCGGTGCGACGCGCGACCTGTTCCACTGGCTCTCGGCCGCCATCGCGCTTCCGGCGATAGCCTATTCCGGACGGCCTTTCTTCCGGTCCGCGTGGCGCGTGCTGCGACACCGGCACACCAACATGGACGTCCCGATCAGCATCGGGGTGCTGCTGGCGACCGGCCTCAGCCTCTATGAGACCGCGACGCATGGCATCCACGCCTATTTCGACAGCGCGGTCATGCTGCTTTTTTTCCTGTTGTGCGGGCGCTGGCTCGACAGCGTCATGCGCGATCGGGCGCGCGGCGGCGTCACGGCGCTGCTGCGCAACATGGGCACCGGCGCCATGATCCTGAACGGGGCTGCGACGACGCGATGGGTCGACGCGACCGCGCTGGAGCCGGGGATGGTCATGCTTGTGGCCGCTGGCGAACGCCTTGCTGCCGACGGGATCGTCACAACCGGCGGCAGCCAGATCGATCTCTCCCTGCTCACCGGCGAAAGCGCGCCGCAGGCTGTGCATGTCGGCGATCCCGTGCATGCCGGGACGCTCAACCTCGCTGCGCCGATCCGCGTCCGGGTCACCGCGGCGGGCGCCGACACCGCGATCGCCGACATCGCGCGGCTGATGGGCGAGGCGGCGCAGGGCAAGTCGCGCTATGTCCGGATCGCCGACCGCGCCGCGCGCCTCTACGCGCCGGCGGTCCACGGCCTCGCGCTCGCCGCCTTCGCGGGATGGATGCTCGCAGGCGCGGGATGGCATCAGAGTCTTCTGATCGCGGTTGCGGTGCTGATCATCACCTGCCCGTGCGCGCTCGGCCTTGCGGTACCCGCGGCGCAAATCGTCGCGGCGGGCGCCTTGATGCGCCTGGGCATTCTGGTCAAGGACGGTTCGGCACTGGAACGGCTGGCCGAGGTCGACCAGGCGATGTTCGACAAGACGGGGACGTTGACCCTCGGCCGACCGATCGCGACCGATCTCGATGCTCTCGATCCGGTGCATCGCCCGCTGCTGCTGGCCCTCGCACAGGTCAGCCGCCATCCGCTCAGCGAAGCACTGACCCGCGCGCTCGTCGCGTCGGGGGTGCAAGCCGAAGCGGTGGATTCGGTGCGCGAATCGCCCGGCTTTGGCGTCGCGGCGCGGTGGCACGACCATATCGTCACGCTCGGCCGTCCGCAGGGGCCGGTTGCCGGCGACGCGCTCGTGACCGAACTGGCAATCGACGGTACCCCCGCTGCGCGGGTTCATTTCGCCGATGCGCTGCGATCCGATGCGTGCGAGGCCGTCGACGCGCTCCGCGATGAAGGCATCGCGGCGACGATCCTTTCGGGCGACCGGGCCGAGGCGGTCGCACCGGTAGCACGCGCGCTGGGACTGACCGCGCAGACGGGCATGCGGCCTGAAGACAAGCTCGCGGCGATCGGGCGCCAATCGGGTGCGGGGCATCGGGTCCTCATGGTCGGCGACGGGCTGAACGACGGTCCGGCGCTGGCTGCGGGATACGCCTCGATCGCGCCCGGATCGGCGAGCGACGCGGGCAAGAACGCCGCCGATTTCATCGTGCTTGGCGACCGATTGATGCCCGTGGTTCAGGCGGTGCGCGTCGCGCGGCAAACGCAGCGGATCGTCCGCCAGAATTTTGCGCTCGCGATCGGTTACAACATCGTCGCGGTTCCGCTTGCGCTGTTCGGCATCGTCACACCGCTGATCGCTGCCGTCGCCATGTCGGGGTCGTCGCTTATCGTCGTCGGCAATGCGATGCCGCTCAAACGGATGAAGGGAGGCGCGCGATGAACGGGCTTCTCTTCCTGATTCCGATTGCTCTGGCGCTCGGCCTGATTGGTCTCGGATCCTTCCTCTGGTCGTTGAACCACGGTCAGTTCGACGATCTGGACGGGGCCGCGCTGCGTATCTTCATCGACGAAGACGAGCGGGAGAACGGTCCGTGATGCTCCGTTCCCTGGCGACCATTCTGGCGT
>CAZSMB010000001.1:79545-80884 GCA_964607625.1 uncultured Sphingopyxis sp.
GCGGCACGGCGCTCAGGATAATCGAAGCCCATGTGGAGCTATTACCCCGACCTGCTCGCAAAGCCGGTGCCGCGCTATACGAGCTATCCGACCGCCGTCGAATTCACCGGCGGGGTCGGCGCTGCCGACTATGCCGACGCGCTCGATCGGATCGACGCCGGAACCCCGGTCTCTCTCTATGTCCACATCCCCTATTGCGACCAGATTTGCTGGTATTGCGGGTGCAACACCGGCGCGGCGAACCGCAAGCAGCGGCTGGCCGACTATCTCGGCGCGCTGCGCGGCGAAATCGCCATGGTCGCGAAGCGGCTGGGCGGACGCGCCCGGGTTCAGCGTATCGCGTTCGGCGGCGGCAGCCCCAATGCGATCGCTCCCGTCGATTTCGTGCGGTTGCTCGATCGCATCCTGACCGTCTTCGATAGTTGCGCGCCCGATATCTCGATCGAGATCGATCCGCGCGGCTTCACCTCCGAATGGGCCCTCGTTCTCGCCGCATCGCATGTCACCCGGGTCAGCATGGGGGTTCAGACCTTTGCGCCGCATATCCAGCAGGCGATCGGTCGCGTCCAGCCGCTCGCCGATATCGAATCCGCGGTTGCCGCGCTGCGGTTGCGGGGAATCGAGGCAATCAACTTCGATCTGATGTACGGGCTTCCCGGGCAGTCGCTGCGCGACCTCGACGATACGCTGGATGAGGCGATCCGCCTGGCGCCGAGCCGCGTCGCGTTGTTCGGCTATGCCCATTTGCCGGCGATGATCCCGCGCCAGCGCCGCATCGACGCGAGCCGCCTGCCCGATCACGAACTGCGGTTCGAACAGGCCGAACGGGGCTATGAACGGCTGACCGCGGCAGGATATGTGCCGATCGGCTTCGACCATTTCGCCTTGCCGGACGATCCGCTCGCCGCCGCGGCGCGGGCCGGGCGGGTCGGCCGCAACTTCCAGGGCTTTACGGAGGACGACGCGCCGGTGCTGCTCGGCTTCGGGGCGAGCGCGATCAGCCAGTTTCCCCACCTGATCGTCCAGAACGAGAAGCGGCCCGGCGCCTATCGCGACCGGATCGGCGAAGGCCGCCTTGCCGCCGATCGGGGGGTTCCGGTCGACGCGGGACAGCGCGAGCGCGGACGCCGCATACGCGACCTGTTGTGTCGGGGGCGCACCGATATCGAAGGCTCGCGCGTCGGCGCCGTGCGCCGCGCCATGTCCGATTTCGAGCGACGCGGCGTCATCGCATGGGAAGGGCCCCAGGTCGTGATCCGCGAATGCGGGCTTCCCTATGCCCGGCATATCGCGGCGCAGTTCGACAGCGTTCGCGGCCCGATCGACGCTTTCTAGGGTC
>CAZSMB010000002.1:0-28003 GCA_964607625.1 uncultured Sphingopyxis sp.
TGATATCGTCGGCGATCGCGCGCGCCATTGCGGGATCCTCGCCCGGCTCGGCGCGCAGCCACAGCGGCGTTCCGGCGATCTTTCCCTCTCCGCTGCCCAGCGCGACCGTGCGCAGCGGCGCGACGTCCCGCGTTTCGGCCTGGCCCAGGCCGGCGATCATCGCAGGCGACAGGCGATTGCCCGCGAGCAGCAGGGCTTCGGTATGCGCGGCCGCCTGCAAGCCTTCGATGGACGAGGTGATGCCCGCTTCGCGATCGGCCGATACGCGGGCGCGAAGCAATGTGCGAAGCAGTGAGGCGCCGCTGGCGGGCGCGAGGCGCCACCAGGCGGCGGCCCTGGCGCGGTGGTCGATGAGCGCGCCGCCACGCAGCGACGCGACGATCAGCGGTCCGTCGATACCGTGCACGCTGTCGGCGAGCGCGTCGCTCCAGCGTTCAAGATCGACCTCGACGAGCGGGACGAGGCTCTCGTTCTGACCCGGCAGGTCGGGCAGCAGCGTGGCGAAGCCTGCGCCCGCGAGCGCGCGCATCGCGAGCACGAGCGTGCGGCGGGTACGGTTCGCTTCCTCGAACAGCGGCGGGACGAAAAGGATTGTCGCACGCGGCGGCCCGGCGGGGGAGAGGCGAAGTATCTGTTCGTCCATGCGCCCCCGCGCGGCGATTAGCCGCGAACCTTCCGTTCGGCAAATTCGAGCAGATTGCCATAGGTTTCAAAGATTTCGCCATCGACGTCATCATCGTCGATCAGGATGCCCAGCCGGTCCTCCATCTCGGTCAGGACCGTCGCGACCGCCATCGAATCGAATTCGGGAAGTTCGCCGAACAGCCCGCTGTCGGCGGTCAGCGCGGCGGCGCGATCTTCGCCCAGTCCCAGGACATCGGCGAGCAGCGCGCGGAGATTGGCATCGACAGTATCGGTCACACTCTTGTCCTCACTCGCGCCCGAATGCCGAGCGCGCAAAAGCCTTTAACGCCGGTCCCCATGCCGCGATGCGCGACGGATTGAAAGCCTCGATATGCCAGAGCGGTTCGTGCCGGTTCATCCAGTCGCGCTTGTACCCGTCGTTGCCGGTGCCGAAATCGACCCGGCGCACCCCGTCGACCGCGATGACGTGGCGGAAGAGCTCCGCCGAGAGCAGCGTACCGGGCGAGGCTTTCAGGCTGTCCTCGACATGCGCGAGCTTGTGGATGAAGGCGGTGCCGTCCTCGACCGTCCAGAATTGCGCCGCGACGGGCGCGCCCTCGATTCGTGCCAGGCCCATGCGAAATGTGCCGCGCGCGCTTTCGGCCTCCGCAAAGGCGCGCAGCAGGGCGGGGTGGCCTTCTTCGGGTTTCCAGCTCGCCGCATAGATCGTTTCATAGGCGGTCCACGCGTCGGCGTCGAACGCGGTGAGCAGCTCGATGTCGACGACGCCCTTTTTCGCCTTGCGCCGGACCGTGTTGCGCAGCGCGCCTGGGCGGCTGTCCCACCAGGCGTCATGGTCCATGTCGCCGAGGTCGAGCCAGTGGCGGTCGCCCTTGGGTGCCGCCTTCACCCACCAGCCTCCGGCGCGCAAGGCGGCGGCAATGGCATGATGTTCGGCCTCGGGGACCGGATAAAGGGTCAATCGGGCCGCGTGGCCGCGCAGGCGCCGGAACAGGTCGCCGAGTGCGGCGGACCGATCGTCCTCCCCCGTGAAGAGCGGACGGATCGCGAAGCTGTACCAGTTGGCGAGACCCGAATATCGGCCGGGGCCATCGACGCGAAGCGGCAGCCAGGCGCGCGTCGTACCCGCCGCGCCCCGAGCATCGTAGCGACCCAGACCCGCGAAGCCATGCGCTTCCAGCAGGCCGAACCAGTCGGGACGGTCGAAGGGCGAGGCGAAACCCGCGCCGCGCGCTGCGGCCGGCAGCGCCTCATCATTAGTGCGATCTTCACCGTTCCCTTGCATGATGCGGCCCTCTATCACCACTCTCCTAACAGCCGATGACCAAAGACCTAAGCCCTCCCTCGTATCCGATCGACCATCTCGCCCGCCGGGGTGCCGCCGATGCGCCTGCGCTTCTGATCGGCGACACGGCGATGCGTTTTGCCGATCTCGACGCGGGCGTGGGCCGCCTTGCCGCGTGGTTGCGCCAACGGGCCGGCGATTCGGGCGAACGCGTGGCAAGCTGGAGTGCGAAAACGCGCGCCGCGTGCCTGATGCCGCTGGCGGCCGCGCGGGCGGGGCTGATCCACGTCCCGGTCAATCCGCTGCTCAAGGCGCCGCAGGTCGCGCATATCCTGGCCGACAGCGGCGCAAGGCTGCTCGTCACAAACGCTGCGCGTGCCGATGCGCTAGGCGATGACAGGCCGGCCGGATGCGCGCTGGAGGATCTGAAGTCCGCCGAAGGGGCGATCGATTCCTTTGGCGAATCGCTTGCCCCCTCGCAGGCCCACCCCGACGATCTCGCCGCGATCCTCTACACCAGCGGGTCCACCGGACGCCCCAAAGGCGTGATGCTGAGCCATGCGAATCTGTGGCTCGGCGCCGAAAGCGTCGCCTCCTATCTGAAATTGACGCCCGCCGACCGGGTGCTTGCCGTGCTGCCGCTGAGCTTCGACTATGGTCAGAACCAGCTTCTTTCGACCTGGCACGCCGGAGGGGCGGTCGCGCCGCTCGATTACCTGACCCCGCGCGATGTGGTGAAGGCGGTGGCGCGATACGAAGCGACGACGCTGGCCGGCGTACCGCCGCTCTGGGTGCAGCTTGTCGAAACCGAATGGCCGGCGGAAACCGCCGCCCACCTGAAGCGGCTGACCAACAGCGGCGGGGCGTTGACGCCATCGCTGATCGAGGCCATGCGAAGCCGGTTTCCCGCCGCCGATATCTATCCGATGTACGGACTGACCGAGGCGTTTCGGTCGACCTATCTCGACCCGGCGCTCGTCGCCGGGCATCCGACGTCGATGGGCCGCGCCATTCCGCACGCCGAGATTCTCGTGTGCCGCCCCGACGGCAGCATCGCCGCAGACGGTGAGCCGGGGGAGCTGGTCCATTGCGGGCCGCTCGTCGCGCGAGGCTATTGGCAGGACGCCGAGCGCACGGCGCGGCGCTTCCGGCCCGCGCCTCCGTCATCGGCCTATGGCGGCACCGCCGTCTGGTCGGGCGACACGGTGAAGCGCGATGGCGAGGGACTGCTGACGTTCGTCGGACGCGACGACGCGATGATAAAGACGGCGGGCAATCGCGTCAGCCCGACCGAGGTCGAAGAAGCGGCGGTCGCGTCGGGCCTGATCTATGAAGCGGTCGCCTTCGGCATCCCGGACGCGCGGCTGGGCGCGGCGATCGTCCTGATCGTGCGCGGCCGCGACGGCGTGCAAGACGACGCGGGGCTGGCCGCCCATCTGCGCCGGTCGCTCCCCAATTTCATGCAGCCCAGGGTCGTGGAGTGGCGCGAAACGCTGCCCCGCAACCCGAATGGAAAGCTCGATCGCGTCGCCATCGCGGCGGCGTGGGACGGGCAGGTGACGGCATGAAGCCGCACGGCCCGATCCCGCCCGGCTTTGTCGCCGACAGCGACGGCATGCTGCTGATCGGCGGCGACCGTGCCGAGCGGCTTGCCGACGTGGCTGGCGATACGCCGCTGTTCGTCTATGACAGTGCGATGCTGGCCGCGCGGGTCGCCGAATGGCGCGCCGCGATGCCCGAGGGCGTGCAGCTTCATTTCGCGATGAAGGCGAACCCTTATGCGCCCCTGCTGGCGTTCATGGCGGAGCAGGTCGACGGCTTCGACGTCGCCTCCGGAGGCGAGTTGAAGGCCGCGCTCGGCAGCGGGATGGCGGCCGAACACATCAGTTTTGCCGGACCGGGCAAGCGCGACCGCGAACTGGAGGCGGCGATCGCGGCGGGCGCGACGCTGAACCTCGAATCGGCCGGCGAGGCCGAGCGCGCGCTGGCTATCGCAGCGCGTCTCGGCGTGACGCCGCGGCTCGCGGTGCGGGTCAATCCCGACTTCGACCTGAAAGGGTCGGGCATGAAGATGGGCGGCGGAGCCAAGCCTTTCGGAGTCGACGCCGACGCCGTTCCCGCGCTCGTCCGCCGCCTGATCGAGGCGGGCGCCGACTGGCGGGGCTTCCATATTTTCGCCGGATCGCAGGCGCTCGATGCCGAGGCCATCGCCGATACGCAGGCGCAGACGGTGGCGCTGGCGGCGCGGCTCGCGAACGAAGCCGGCGCGCCGCCGCCGCTCGTCAACCTGGGCGGCGGAATGGGCGTTCCTTATTTCCCCGGCGACCGACCGGTCGATGTCGCCGCCGTCGGGACGAAGCTCGCCGAAACGCTCGCCGCGCGCGATCCGATGCTGGCGCACAGCCGCTTTGCGATGGAACTCGGACGCTGGCTCGTCGCCGAGGCGGGGGTCTATCTGACGCGAATCGTCGATCGCAAGACGAGCCACGGCGAAACCTTTCTGGTCACCGATGGCGGGCTTCATCACCAGCTGGCGGCGAGCGGCAATTTCGGGACGGTGATCCGCCGCAACTATCCCATTGCCATCGCCCGCGCCTTTGGCGCCGAACCCGTCGAGACGGTGTCGGTCGTCGGCTGCCTTTGCACGCCGCTCGACCGGCTTGGCGACCAGGTGACGCTGCCGCGGGCGGAGGTCGGCGACCTCGTTGCGATTTTCCAGGCAGGCGCTTATGGAGCGTCGGCAAGTCCGTCGGCATTTCTGGGACAGGGGCCGGCGCGCGAAATGCTCGTCTGACGCGGGCCGCTTTCCGTTCCACATCGGGACAGATCGCGACAAGCGGGGTTCGAACTTATCCCAATACTAACGGTATGTTCACCCTTTTCGAGCATGGCTGACCCTGACGCAATGGCTGTCGCCGCGGGCCTTGTCCCGGGGCGGACACCCCCGGCCGGTCGAAAGGTGATTTGATGAAGACGTCCTCCCCCTCGCTCCGTGCCGCCCGCGCCGCGCTGGTGTCCGGTATCGCCGCGACCGCGCTGACCGGCTGCATGGGCGGCGCGAACGCACCGCAACTGCCGAGCGCGAACTTCGTCGCGAACCAGGAAGGGCCGGGCGAGGAATATATCATCGGGCCGCTCGACGAACTGCAGATCTTCGTGTGGCGCAATCCTGAACTCGGCGGCAAGGTCCAGGTCCGTCCCGACGGCCGGATCACCACGCCGCTGATCACCGACCTGCCCGCGGTCGGCAAGACGCCCACGATGCTGCAACAGGACATCAAGCTGGCGCTGGGGCAGTATATCAAGGACCCGATCGTCAGCGTCATCGTCACCAGTTTCAACAGCACCTTTTCGCAGCAGGTCCGCATCGTCGGCGCGACCGAGAAGCCGGCGTCGATCCCGTATCGCGCGAACATGACCGTGCTCGACGCGATGATCGCGGTCGGCGGGCTTGGCGACTATGCCGCGGGCAACAAGGCGCGGCTGGTCCGCTTCGACAAGGGGACGGGCAAGCAGCATGAATATGCGCTGCGCCTAAACGATCTGATCAAGCGCGGCGACGTGAAGGCCAATGTCCGCCTGCAGCCCGGCGACGTGATCATCATCCCCGAAAGCATGTTCTGACGAACGGTTCGCCGTCCGCGCCAATAATTCAAGGAACGACCCCGACCGATGAACAGCCTTTACGACGAAATCCGGGTGGCGCTGCACAGCGTCTGGACACGCCGATGGCTGGTGCTCGCGGTTGCATGGGGCATTTGCATCCTGGGCTGGCTGGCGATCGCCTCTATCCCCAATCGCTATGATTCGCGCGCCCGGCTGCTCGTCGACGTCAACCAGATCCTGCCTGACGACACGCCGGGCGGACTTGGCAGTCGCCAGCAGATCGACCAGATCCGCGAAACGCTGACCAGCGCGCGCAACATGGAGAAGGTTGCGGTAACGACCGGCCTGTTGCCGGCCGCCGCCAGCGAGCGCGAAAAGGCGGGTGCGGTCGCGATGCTGCAAAAGAACATCAAGGTCGTGCCGCAGCAGGACAATATCTTTGAAATCACGTCGAGCATCGGCGTCGGCAGCTTGTCGGACGCCGACAACGCCAAGCTGGCGTCGGGCGTGCTGGACAGCCTGATCACCGTGTTTCGGGACGACCAGTTGCGCGGCGGGCGGATGGACGCGCGCGAGGGTCTGAAATTCCTCGAGTCGCAGATCGCCGACCGCGAAAAGGCGCTGCGCGAGGTCGAGGCGCGACGCGCCGCCTTCGAGGCGTCGAACATCGGGCTCGTCGGAGGCGGCGCGGGATCGCCGGCGCAGCGCGTCGATGCGATGCGCTCCGAAATCAACCAGATCGACAGCCAGCTCGTCGCCGCGCAGGCGTCGCTCGCGGCGGCGAACGGCCAGCTTGCCCAGACCCCGGCGACAATCAACGTTCCCGGTGCCCCGGCGACCGGCGCCGGCGTCGCACGCCAGCAGCTCGCGGGGGCGCAGAACGAACTGTCGCAGATGCGCGCACGGGGCCTGACCGACGCGCATCCCGACGTCATCGCCATCAAGAGCCAGATCGCCGCGCTGAAGGCGCAGGCCGACCGAGAAGGGACGGGCGGGGGCGGCGGCAACGCCCAGAACCCGGCCTATGCCTCGCTTGCGGCGATGCGTGCCGAGCGGCAGGCGACGGTCAGCGCGCTGACCGCGCGCAAGGCGCAGTTGACCGGAGATATCGCGAAGATCACGTCGCAGCAGATCCAGAACCCCGGCGTCGCGGCCGAATATGACCGGATCAATGGCGAATATACTGCGCTGAAGGCGCAATATGACAAGTTGCTGGCGCAGCGGGAACAGGTTCGCCTGCGCGGGCAGGTGCAAACCGAAACCGACGCGATCAAGGTCGAATTGCTCGATCCGCCGTCGAAGCCGACGAGCCCGTCGGCGCCCAACCGTCCGCTGTTCCTGACCGCGGTGCTGCTGGCGGGCATCGCCGGCGGGATCGGCGTGGCCTTTGGTCTGGCGCAGGTCCGCACCAGTTATCCGACCGCCGCCCGCCTCGAGCGCGCGAGCGGCCTGCCGGTGATCGGGTCGATTACCGAGGTCGTGACGCCCGACCGCCATGTCGAGCGCCGCAAGCGCCTCGTCTGGCTGGCGAGCGGCGCGGGGGCGCTGGTCGCGCTCTATGCGTTGCTGCTTGTCGCCGAATTCGTGCAACGCGGCCTGGTGGCGTGACGGGGGAAAAGGACATGAACGAACATCGCCCCTTCAAGCGCAAGCCGTCGCTGCTCGAACGCGCGGCCGACATGTTCGGGATCGACGCGGCGTCGAACGCGCCGACGATCGACCTGACCGACCTGCCGCCCGAGCCCGACAAAAAAAGGGCGAAGCGCAAGCCCGAGGTGGACGCCGAACCCGCGCCCGCCGACGTCGCCGAGCCCGTCGTCGAAGTCGCGGCGGCCGCAGCGCCGACGCCGTCGCCGCGCAAGGATGTCGCCCGCGCCGCACCTGCGATCGTTCCCGCCCGGCAGGGCAAGATCAACCGCGATGCGCTTGCCGCGCGCGGGATGGTCGTGCCCGGCGCACCGGTAACGGGCATTTCGGAAGAATATCGGATCGTGAAGCGCGAGCTTATCCGCAACTTTTCCGGGACCGCCAACCGCCCGGTCGTGCCGCGTGGCCACCGCGTGCTGATCGCGTCGGCGAATCCGGGCGAGGGCAAGACCTTCACGGCGATCAACCTTGCGCTCAGCCTTGCCGCAGAGGCCGATCACGACGTGCTCCTGATCGATGCCGACATCGCCAAGCCGAGCGTGCTCGACACGCTGGGACTGGCCGAAGGGCCGGGATTGATGGATGCGCTGTCGGACCCGCACCTGCCGCTCGGCGATTGCCTGATCCAGACCGATATTCCGGGTCTGAAGGTCATGCCGGCCGGTACCCAGCATATGAACGACACCGAATTGCTGGCGTCGGCGCGGACCGAGACGCTGCTCGCGCAGCTCGAACAGGGCGCGCCGGGCCGCATCGTGATTCTCGATTCGCCGCCCGTGCTCGCGGCGTCGCCCGCCGCGGTGCTGGCCGGCCATGTCGGCCAATTGATCATGGTCGTGCGTGCCGACGAAACGCTCGAATCCTCGCTGCGCGATGCGATCGGGCTGATGGGCGCGTGCCCGCACATGCAGCTGCTGCTCAACGGGGTCAAATTCTCCCCCGGCGGCCGCCGCTTTGGAACCTATTATGGACAGGGAGGCGCGTCCTGATGCGCACCGAAGCACTTTTCGTGCGCCGCGCCGCGGCGCTAGCCGCGCTGTTGCTCGCCGGAACCGCGAGCGCGGCGCATGCACAATGGTCGGACGGGGGCTATGGCAGCAGCGGCGACGATACGCCGGCCGCGTCCGGTTCGCCGGCCCCGGACGGGGCGGGCGAGGGCAAATCGGGCGAGGAACGCGGCGGGCGCCGTCGTCAGCGGCAGGTCGATATTTCGCCCTATCTCGAGATCGGCCAGGTGCTGAACGCCGATTTGAAGAACGGCGGCGACGTCCTGACCTATACGACGCTGGCGGCCGGAGTCGACGCCGCCGTGGTGACGCGCCGCGCCGAAGTCGCCGCGTCGGTCCGCTATGAACACCGCATCGGCGAATCGGGCGGGCTCGGCGATTCCGATATCCTGAGCGGCCTGGTGCGCGCGCGGCTCGAAGCGGCGCGCGGATTCAACCTCGAAGGCGGGGCGCTCGCGACGCGGACGCGCGCCAACGGCCAGGGCAGCGCCAATGTGTTCCTGGGCGGCGGCACCAACAGCGGCAACGTCTATTCGCTCTATGCGGGGCCGACCTTCGCGCGCCGCATCGGCGGGCTCGACGTCGGCGCCGGCTATCGTTTCGGCTATACCAAGGTCGATGTCGATACGCCGGGCGCCGCGACCCCGGGACTTTCGCAGGGCACATTCGACAGCTCGACCAACCACGTCGCCTGGGCGAGCGTCGGGCAGCGACCGGGCGACCTGCCCTTTGGCTGGCAGGTGTCGGGCGGCTACGAGCGCGAGGACACGACCCAGCTCGACCAGCGATACGAAGGCAAATATGCGCGCGCCGACATTACCGTCCCGGTGGGGCCGGCGGTCGCGCTGCTTGGCGGCGTCGGCTATGAGGATATCGAGATCAGCCAGCGCGATCCCGTGCTCGACGCCAACGGAATCCCGGTGATCGATGCCAACGGACGCTATGTCACCGACACGTCGCAGCCGCGCCAGCTCGCCTTCGAAACCGACGGGCTGATCTGGGATGCCGGCGTGATGTGGCGGCCGAGCCCGCGCACGTCGCTGACCGCGCGGGTCGGGCGGCGCTATGGCGACACCATCTACACGGGCGCCTTCTATTATCGCGCCGACCATGCGACGACGATCCAGGTCGGCGTCTATGACGGACTTTCGAGTTTCGGGCGCGGCCTTTCGGGTGGCCTGGCGGCGCTGCCGACCCAGTTCGATCCGACGCGCAACCCGGTCGACGGCAGTATCGATCCGTGTGTCTTTGGCGAAGAGGGCGGCGGCTGTCTGACCCCGCAACTGGGGAGCGCGACCGCGGCCCAATATCGCAACCGCGGTATCCAGGCAGTGCTGTCGTCGCGCTATGGCCGCTGGAGCTATGGCGTCGGCATCGGATATGACCAGCGCCGCCTGCTCGTTCCCGCCACGTCGGTCATCGCCGAACTCGACGGCATCAAGGACAGCAGCTATTATCTGTTCCTGACCGCGGGGCGGCAACTCGACGCCGACTCGACGCTCGGCCTGTCGGGCTATTTGAACTATTACGACAATGGTGCGCCGGGCGCCGCCGACGTGCAGTCGGCGGGCATCACGGCGACCTATTCGCGGCGCTTGTGGCGCGGGCTGACCGGCACGGCCGCGGCCGCACTCAACGCTTTCGACCAGGACGGCTTCAACAGCGAACTTATCGGTTCGGCACTGGTCGGCCTGCGGTATAACTTCTGATCCAGACCTGCGAAGGACATCCGATGTACGATCAGTTCTACGGCTTCACGGGGCGCCCTTTCCAGCTGACCCCCGACCCGAGCTTCTATTTCGAGAGCGGCACGCACCGCAAGGCGATGTCCTATCTGGGCTACGGTCTGGCGCAGGGCGAGGGCTTCATCGTCATCACCGGCGACATCGGAACCGGCAAGACGACGCTGGTCGGCCATTTGATGAACACGATCGATCCCAATCGCTTGACGGCGGTCAAGCTGGTGTCGACGCAGGTCGAGGGCGACGACCTTCTGCGCCTGGTTGCCGAACAGTTCGGGATCGAGTGGGAAGGCCAGAGCAAGGCCGAATTGCTGCGTGCGATGGAGCAATATCTGCGCGAGCAGGCGCGCGCCGGACGTCGCACCCTGCTGATCGTCGACGAAGGCCAGAATCTGGCGATTTCGGCGCTCGAAGAATTGCGCATGCTGTCGAATTTCCAGCTGGGTGGCCATTCGCTGCTGCAGATTTTCCTGCTCGGCCAGCCCGAGTTTCGCCAGACGCTGTTCCATTCGCCGACGCTCGAGCAGCTTCGCCAGCGGGTGATCGCCACGCATCACCTCGATCCGATGGAGCCCGAGGAGGTCGAACCCTATATCCTGCATCGACTGGGCAAGGTCGGCTGGACCGGAAACCCCAGCTTCAGTCCCGATGCCTTCGAGGAAATCTTCGATTATAGCGAGGGCGTGCCGCGCAAGCTGAACGTCCTCGTCAGCCGATTGTTGCTCTTCGGCGCGGTCGAGCAGCTGAACCGCATCACCGGACAGCATGTCCGCGACGTGATCGGCGAGATCGAGGCCGATCGCGGCATCGACGAGGCGACGCTCGCGCCGCCGGTCGAGGACATCGCCCGCGCGCTCGGTACGCCGGCCGCCGCACCCGCCGATGCGCCGCTCGAGTGGCCGGTCGCATCGAACAGCGACCGCGCGCCATTCGCGGCACCCGATGCGGGCGAGGCGCCGCTCGATCCGAGCGAGATTGCGTTGCAGGGATCGGACGAAGCGAGCGGCGGCGTATCGTCGGGTGCAGCGTCGCTCGCATCGATCGACGCCGCCGAAGTCGAAGCGTTGAGGGACCAGATCGCCAGCCTCGAGGCGCGACTTGTCGAGCAGGACGCCGCGCTGCGGCGCGTGCTCGACCTGCTTATCGAATGGGTCGAGCGCGACCCGGAAAACGCGCCCAACCCCGCGCGGTCGCAGGTCTGGGCGGCCTGACGTCGGCGCCGCTTTCGGCTAGGGTCAGGAGCCCCCGGGAAGGCGATGGAGGTGAGCGAAGATGCAGAACGGCCTGTCGGTCGACGTCGAGGACTGGTTCCAGGTCGGCGCCTTTGAGCGCACGATCGACCGCGCCGACTGGCCGGCGCTCGAATGCCGGGTCGAGGCGAATTGCGACGCGGTGCTGCAGATCTTCGCGGACGCGGGAGTTGCAGGAACCTTCTTCACGCTCGGCTGGGTTGCCGAACGCTATCCAGGACTGATCAAGCGCATCGTGGCGGCCGGGCACGAGCTCGCGAGCCACGGCTACGACCACAAGCGCGTCTTCACGCTGACCGCCGACGAGTTCGCCGCGGACCTGTTGAAAACCCAAGGCATATTGGAGGATCTGGGCGGGGTCGCGGTGCGCGGATATCGGGCGCCGAGCTTCTCTGTCGATACACGGACGCCCTGGGCGCATGCGGTGCTTGCCGAGCAGGGCTATGCCTATTCGTCCAGCGTCGCGCCGGTGGTTCACGACCATTATGGCTGGCCGCAAAGTCCGCGCCATGCCTGGCGCCCCTTGCCCGATAGCGATCTTGTCGAGTGGCCGGTCACGACCGCGCGGCTTGCGGGACGGACGCTGGCCGCGGGCGGCGGCGGCTTCATGCGCCTGCTGCCTTATGGCTTCACCCGCTGGGCGGTCGCGCGAATGAATGCCGAGGGGCATCCCGCGATCCTCTATTTCCACCCGTGGGAAATCGACCCCGCGCAACCGCGCGTCGACGAGGCACCGCTCAAGTCGAAAATCCGCCATTACAGCGGCCTGTCGGCGATGGCCGGCAAGCTGAAGAAACTGCTCGACGATTTCGACTGGACCCGCGCCGATGCGCTGGTGCCCGCACAGCGAGATCGCGCGCAGCCCTGGCAGGCGGCGGCGTGACCGCCCCGATGCGTGCCGCGAACCCGTCGGCGGAAGGGGTAATTGCGCCGCTGGGCGAGCCGACCGAGTGGGACGCCTATGTCGCCGGGCATGACGCGGCAACGCCGTTCCACAGCCGCGCGTGGTGCGAAGCGGTGAGCGCGGCAACGGGACATCGCTGTCATCCGCTGGCGGCGCGCGGCGCCGACGGGGCGATCACAGGACTGTTGCCGCTGCATCATGTACGCTCGCCGCTGTTCGGACAGGCGCTGGTCGCGAGCGGGTTTGCCGTCGATGGCGGGATATTGGCGGACGATGCCGCGACGGCGGACGGGCTCGCCGACGCGGCGGCGGATCTCGCCCGGTCGCTTGGCGTTCCCTCGGTCGAATTGCGCGGCGGGGGCGTGCCCGATGGCAAGGGCTGGCGACGGGAAGACGGGGTCTATGCCGGCTTCGCGCGCGATCTTGCCGCCGACGACGATGCGGAATTGCTGGCGATCCCGCGCAAGCAGCGTGCCGAAGTGCGCAAGGCGCTTGCCGGCCCGCTGTCGGTGACGACCGGCCGCGATGCCGCCGAGCGGCGCGACCATTATCGCGTCTACGCCGAAAGCGTACGCAATCTGGGAACGCCGGTCTTTCCAAAAGCCCTGTTCGATGCGATTCTCGACGCCTTCGGCGACGCCGCCGACATAGTGACGGTCCGCGACGGCGACATGCCCGTCGCAAGCGTGCTCAGCCTGTATTGGCGCGGGACGGTAATGCCCTATTGGGGCGGTGGGACCTTTGCGGCGCGCGGGCTGCGGGCCAACGAACGGATGTACTACGCGCTGATGAACCATGCCCGTGCCAAGGGGTGTTCGCGTTTCGATTTCGGGCGATCGAAGGTCGGTACCGGCCCCTGGTCGTACAAGAAGAATTGGGGGTTCGAGCCACAGCCGCTCGTCTATGCCCGCTGGCTTGCGCCGGGCGAAACGCCGCGCGACACCAACCCGAACAGCGCCAAATACCGGCTGCAGGTCAATTTGTGGAAAAAGCTGCCGCTGTGGGCCGCGAACCGTATCGGACCACTGATCGCACGCGGTTTGGGGTGATGGCTGAAATCCTGTTTCTGGTGCATCGCGCGCCATGGCCGCCCGATCGCGGCGATCGCATTCGCAGTTGGCATATGTTCGAAGCACTGGCGAAGCTGGCGCCGGTGCATGTGGTGGCGCTCGCCGACAATGCCGCCGATGCAAAAGCCGCCCGGGAAAAAATGGCACCGCTTTGCAAGAGCCTGTGCATCGAAGTGCGCAACGTCCCGCGTCCGCTCGCGCTGGCGGGAGCGGTGCTGCGCGGGGAGCCTGTGTCCAACCGGCTGTTCCGCAATGCGGCGCTGGCCGAGCATATCGGCGCGTTGCTCGCGCTCGGCACGATCACGCATATCGTCGCATTTTCCAGCCAGATGGCGCAATATCTGCCGCGCCGGTTCGACGGACCGGTCGTCATGGATTTCGTCGACGTCGATTCGGCGAAATTCGCCACCTATGCCGAGCAGGACAAAAGCCAGCCGATGCACTGGGTTCACGCGCGCGAGGCGACGAAACTTGGCGCCTATGAGGCAAAGGTGGCGAGCGAGGTCGATGCGAGCCTGTTCGTCAGCGAGGCCGAAGCGGCGCTGTTCCGCAAGCAGAGCGGGCTGGGCGGCGACATCGTCCTTGCGGTCGAGAACGGCATCGACACCGATCGCTTCGACCCCGCGCCGACGTTCGAACCCGTCGGCTTAGGGGAGGGGCCGCTCGCGGTCTTCACCGGCCAGATGGACTATCGCCCGAACATCGACGCGGTACACTGGTTCGCGGCCGACATCCTGCCGCTGGTCCGCAAGCGGCATCCAAAGGCGCGCTTTGCGATCGTCGGGCGCGCGCCGACCGAGGAGGTGCGCGTCCTTGGCGAATTGCCGGGGGTGGAGGTGACCGGCGAAGTGCCCGACGTCCGCCCGTGGCTGGCGGCCGCCGACGCGGTGGTCGCGCCGCTGTTGCTGGCGCGCGGGGTGCAGAACAAGCTGCTCGAAGCAATGGCGATGGCGCGTCCGGTGGCCGCGAGTTCGGCGGCGGCGACCGGCATCGACGCCCGCGACGGGGAGCATCTGTTCGTCGCGGACGGCGCCGACGCGATGGCGGACGCGGTGTGCCGTCTGTTCGACGATCCCGTCGCGGCGGCAAGGATGGGTGCGGCGGCGCGAGCGCGAATGATCGCGCGCTATGGCTGGGACGCGAGGCTTGCGCCGCTTGGGCAGCTGCTGGGCCTGGCCGACTGATGGCGGCGACCTTTGACCCCGCCCGTCCGCGGCGCTGGACGATCTGGCAGCGGCACCTCGCCGCGCTGGCCGTGCTGTCGGCCGCGATCCTGCTGCTGTTCCACCGCGATGCCGGCGATATGGCAGGCATCTGGTGGGACAGTTCGACCTTCACCCATTGCCTGCTGATGGTGCCGATGATCGGCTGGCTGATCTCGCTGCGCGTGCCGTTGCTGCGCGGGCTGACCCCGGTGTGGTGGGGGCCCGCGTTGATCTGGCTGGCGGGCGGCGGACTGGCCTGGCTTGTCGGCGAGGCGGCCGGGGTCGCGCTGTTCCGGCAACTCGGGCTGGTGCTGATGCTCCAGGGCGCGGTGGGCGTCGCGCTCGGCAGGCAACTCGTTCGCGCCTTGCTCTTCCCGCTCGCCTATGCGCTCTTGCTCGTGCCCTTTGGCGAGGAACTGGTGCCGCTTCTCCAGACCTTTACCGCACGGATCAGCGTCGCCCTGCTCCATCTGTCGGGTCTCGAAGCGTCGATCGAGGGCGTTTTCATCACGACGCGCGCGGGCTTTTTCGAGGTTGCGGAGGAGTGTTCGGGGGTCAACTTCCTGATCGCGATGCTCGCCTATTCGGTGTTCGCCGCGCATCTGTGCTTCACGCGCTGGCCGCGCCGGATCGTCTTTGTCTCGGCCGCGCTCGCGACGACGATCCTTGCCAATGCGCTGCGGGCGTGGGGCACCATGGTCGCCGCGGAAATCTGGGGGATCGAGCGGGCGGGCGGGATCGACCATATCTTTTATGGCTGGGTTTTTTTCGGACTCGTCATCCTGTTCGTCATGCTGGTTGCGCGGCGTTGGTTCGACCGGCCCGCGAACGATCCCGCGATCGATATCGCCACGCTGCAAGCGGTGCCGCGCCGCGCGGACCCGGGGGTCGTCGTCGGCCCCGCGGCGCTCGCGATCCCGCTGGCCTTCTTTTGCTGGGCGATGCTTGTCGGCGGACGCTCGGCACCGCTGCCGGCGACGATGCCGGTCGCGGTGCCCGCAGGCTGGAGCGACACGACGGCGGGAGGAACCGCATGGCAACCGCGCTTCGACGGCGCCGACCAGCGACTGATCCGCCATTTCGTCGACGCGGACGGGCGCCGCGTGACCGTCGCGATCGGCGGCTATGAAAGGCAGGCCGAAGGGCGCGAGATCGTGGGCTTCGGGCAGGGGGCGGCCGACCCCGACGGCAAATGGATGTGGAGCGCCGCGCTGCCGAGCGTCGATGGCGGCAAGACCGAGCGGCTGCTCCATCCCGGCCCGCTGCTGCGCGAAGCGGCGACGTGGTACGTCGTGGACCGGCGGGTTACGGGCGATCCCCGTGCGGCCAAGCTCGCCGAATTGAAGGCGCGTCTGATCGGCGGCGATCCGCGCGCCCTCTCGCTGATCGTATCGAGCGAGGTGGGCCAGGGCGGACGCGCGGCGGTGGCCGATTTCGTTTCCGCGTCGGGCGGTGCGAAGGCGATGGCTGACCGCGCGTTGAAAACCGGCTAAGCGCGAAGCATGTGCGGGATCGCGGGCCTCTATCATCTGGAAACGGCGAAGCCGGTCGATCCGGCGCGCCTGCGCGCGATGCTGCATCCCATGGCGCATCGCGGCCCCGATGGATCGGGCACCTGGACCGCGCCCGGCGTCGGCTTCGGCCATTTGCGGCTGTCCATCATCGATATCGCGGGCAGCCCGCAGCCGATGGCGAGCGATGACGAGGCCGTCACCATCACTTTCAACGGCGAAATCTATAATTATCGGGAATTGCGCGCGGAATTGCAGGATCGCGGCCACCGCTTTCGCACCAGCGGCGATACCGAGGTGATCATCGCGGCGTGGCGCCAATGGGGGCCGGAATGCCTGCCGCGGTTGAACGGCATGTTCGCCTTTGCGATCCACGACCACGCGCGCGGTTGCCTGTTTCTGGCGCGCGACCGGCTGGGGGTGAAGCCACTCCATTATGCGCGCCTGTCCGACGGGTCGCTGGCCTTTGCGTCGGAACTCAAGGGTCTGCTCCGTCACCCGCTGCTGCGGCAGGAGGCGAACCTGTCGGCGGTCGAGGACTTCTTGGCTTTTGGCTATGTTCCCGACGACAATTGCATGGTTGCCGGGGTACAGAAATTGGCCGCCGGCCATTTTCTGATGCTGGAGCGCGGCAAGGGTCTTCCCGCGCCGACTTGCTGGTGGACACCCGATTTTTCGACCCGCATCCGCGCCAGCGAGGGCGAGGCGGCCGAGCATCTCGTCCACCTGATGCGCGCGGCGGTCACCGACCGGATGGTCTCCGACGTACCGCTCGGCGCCTTTCTGTCGGGCGGGGTCGATTCGAGCGCGGTCGTCGCACTGATGGCCGAGGCGAGCCGCAAGGCGGTGAAGACATGTACCATCGGGTTCGACCAGGCGGCGCTCGACGAGACCGCTTATGCCCAGGTGATTGCCGAGCGGTTTGCGACCGACCACCGGACTCGTATCGTCGCGGCCGCCGATTTCGCGCTGATCGATCGGATCGCCGACCTGTTCGACGAACCCTTTGCCGACGCCAGCGCCCTGCCGACCTACCGCGTTTGCGAACTCGCGCGCGAGCAGGTGACTGTCGCCCTCTCGGGTGACGGAGCCGACGAGGCGTTTGCCGGATATCGCCGGCTGGTGTTCCAGCATCAGGAAGAGCGGCTGCGGGCGATGATCCCGGCCGTATTGCGCCGCAATTTGCTGGGCCCGCTGGCGCGCGCCTGGCCCCAGATGGACTGGGCGCCGCGCCCGCTCCGCGCTCGTGCGACATTGGCCAGCCTCTCGAAGAGCGGCGCCGAGGGCTATGCCGAAGCGGTCGGGGTTACCGGCCCGGCGCAGCGCGCGCGGCTGTTCAACGGAGCGGCCAGGACCGCGCTTGGCGACCATGTCGCCGAGGGGCGTTACTGGCGAGCGATGGCCGACGCACCGGCGCGCGAGCGGCTCGACCGCGCGCAATATGCCGACCTGAAAATCTGGCTTCCGGGCGACATATTGACCAAGACCGACCGGATGAGCATGGGCGTCAGCCTGGAGGCGCGCGAGCCGCTGCTCGACTATCGCCTGGTCGAATTCGCCGCCTCGCTACCCGCGTCGATGCGTGTAAAGGGTGGCACCGGCAAGGCCATCCTCAAAAAGGCGATGGAACCCTATCTGCCGCGCGATATCCTGTATCGGCCCAAGATGGGATTCGTGACGCCGGTATCGCAATGGTTCCGTGGTCCGCTGACCGAACAGGCCCGCGGCCTCGCGACCTCGTCGACGCTCGCGCGATCAGGGTGGTTCGACATGGCCGAGATCGAACGCATCGTCGCGGCGCACCAGTCGGGACGGCGCGACCACGGGCGGCTGATCTGGCAATTCTTCATGCTCGAAAAGTCGCTCGGGAAACTGTTCGGTATCTAGGGTCAGGCCGATCCGGCGCTTTCATGTTTGCGCCGAATTGCCACCACATCTTAACGCTTGTCGGCTACGCTCGCCGCCGATGACGGTCCATCCCGCCTTCTCTGCAGATCCGCACGACGTGGCCGGAACCGCCACGCCGCTGGTGGTAAGGGTGGTCGATCCCCTGTCGCTGTCGGACGATCTCGCCGCGGGATGGGACGCCCTGGCGGCCGATGCGAGCGAACCCAATCCGTTCGTCGAACGCTGGTGCCTGCAATCGGCGCTCCACCTGCTCGATCCGGAGCGGCAGGCACGGCTCGTGCTGGTGCGCGACGGCGAGGGCGGACCGGTGATCGGGGTCATGCCGCTCGCGCCCGCGCTTCACTATGGCCGCTTGCCGCTGCGCCATGTCACCGGCTGGACGCATCCCAACCATTTTCACGGCGCGCCGCTGGTTCGCGCGGGCTTTGAACGGCTGTTCTGGTCGATCCTGCTCGGCTGGTGCGATGCCGCCGCATGGGCGCGAACGCTCGTTCACGTCCCGCGCCTGACCGAGGACGGCCCGCTCCACCGCGCGCTCGTCGACGTCGCTCGGGTGCGCGGCGGCGAGGCCGAGACGGTGCACCGCGAGGAGCGCGCGCTGCTCGATAGCGACTTGTCGCCGACCGCCTATTGGGACGCGGCGATGCGTGCCAAGAAACGCAAGGAACTGCGGCGCCAGGCGAACCGGCTGGCCGAGGAAGGCGATGTCCGGTTCCGCCGCTGGCAAGCGGGCGAGGCGCTGGGGCCGTGGCTCGACGCCTTCCTCGACCTGGAGGCGCGCGGCTGGAAGGGACGCGCGGGCTCGGCGCTTGCAAGCCACAGCGACACCGAGGCGTGGTTCCGTGCGATCCTGACCGGCGCCGCCGAAGCCGGGAAGCTCGACATGCGCGCGCTCGATCTGGGCGATCGTCCGCTCGCGATGCTGGTCAATTTCATCAGCGCGCCCGGCGGCTTTTCGTTCAAGACCGCGTTCGACGAGGATTATGCCCGTTTCTCGCCCGGCGTGCTGCTCCAGCAGGCCAATCTCGACCTGCTCGACGACACGCGCATCGCCTGGGTCGACAGCTGCGCGGCGCCCGACCATCCGATGATCGACAGCATCTGGCGCGAACGGCGCCGGCTGGTCTGGGTCAATGCCCCTTTGTCGGCGGCAAGCGACCGCTGGCGCTTTCAGGCGCTCAGCCGGATCGAAAAATTGTGGCGGCGCTGGAAGCGTCCGCGAGATATAAGCGACCACGAACAGGATCCGGCATGACGATGCACCAGATGATTTCCACCCCCGTTTTTCCCGCCGAAACGCTCGAACGGATGGAAGAACTCTATCCGTTGCAGGCGGGCCTGCTGCACCATCGCCTGCCCGACCACCCCTTGCTGTCGCTCGATGCCCTCGCCGCACTGGGCGAGAGCCTGCCGGCGGAGCAGGTCGAATATAATCCAGGCGACCTGCCGGTCGGCATTCGGCCCGAAGACGTGCCCTCGAACGGTCTGTCGATCGGCGAAACCATACGCACGATCGACAGCAACCGAAGCTGGGCGGTGCTCAAGAATATCGAGAGCGTACCGGCGTACCGCGAACTTCTCTTGTCGCTTCTCGCCGAGCTGAAACCCGTTGTAGAGCCGCGCACCGGCGCGATGCTGACCCCGCAGGGGTTTGTCTTCATTTCGTCGCCGGGCTCGATCACACCCTATCATTTCGATCCCGAGCACAACATCCTGCTGCAACTGCGGGGCAGCAAGGTGATGAACGTGTGGCCCGCGGGCGACGAGCGGTTTGCGCACCGGGTCGAACATGAACGCTATCACACCGGCGGTCACCGCAACCTGCCGTGGCAGGACGGGTTCGAAGGGGGGCAGCAGCGCGTTCCCTTGTCGCCCGGCGAGGCGGTACTGATGCCGGTGATGGCGCCGCATTTCGTCGCCAATGGCGATACCCCGTCGATCTCTCTTTCGATCACCTGGCGCAGCGAATGGAGCTATCGCGAATCCGAGGCCCATGCTGCCAATGCGCTGCTCCGCCGCGCCGGCATGAACCCTTCGATGCCGCCGCGCTGGCCCGACCATGCGCGCGCCAAGACCGTCGGCTGGCGCATCGCGCGCAAACTGCGCCTCGTGTCCTGAACCGCGCGGCCCACAGATAGCTTTCAATTGGTCGCATTTGGGGCTATGGGCGCCCATCCCGATTGTTCGAGCCCATAGAGGATTGATGGCGAAAGAAGAACTTCTCGAAATGCGCGGCCAGGTGGTCGAGCTGCTGCCCAACGCGATGTTTCGCGTCCGACTGGAAAACGACCACGAGATTCTGGGCCATACGGCCGGCAAGATGCGCAAGAACCGCATCCGTGTGCTGGTGGGTGACGAAGTGCTTGTCGAGCTCACCCCCTATGACCTGACCAAGGGTCGGATCACCTATCGCTTCAAGTGAGCGGCGCGGCGACCATGCCCGCGCTTGTCCTGGCCTCGACGTCGCCGCGTCGGCGTGAACTGCTGGCGCGGATCGGAATCGAACCTGTCCGCATCGCGGCCCCCGACATCGACGAAACGCCGCAGGCCGGCGAACTCCCCCGCGTGTATGTGGCACGCCTTGCCGAGAGCAAGGCGCTCGCGGTCGAGCGCGCGGCGGACGAAGTGGTGCTCGCGGGCGATACGACCGTCGCCGTCGGTCGCCGCATCCTCGAAAAGCCCGTCGACGAAGCCGATCTGCGCCGGATGCTCGGCTTGCTCTCAGGGCGGCGCCACCATGTCTGGTCGGGCGTGTGCGTCGTCGGCGCCGACGGTAAGCCGCGCGTGCGCGTGTCGGATACCGTCGTGGCGTTCAAGCGGCTGACCGAGGCCGAGATCGACTGGTACGTCCAAAGCGGCGAAGGGATGGGCAAGGCCGGCGGCTATGCGATCCAGGGACGCGCGGAAGTGTTCGTGCGCTTCCTGTCGGGCAGCCATTCGAACGTGGTCGGATTGCCGCTGTTCGAAACGCGCGCGCTGCTGACCAGCGTGGGTGTGCCGCTTGGCTGAGTGGCTTTACGATGCCGGGATCGGCGAGACGCGTGCCGCCTTGGTCGAGGGCGACCGAATCATCGAGGCACGGATCGAACGCGCGAGCGATGGGCCGCGCATCGGCGCGGTTCTCGGTGCCCGGCTGGTCGAGCCGGGGCGGGCGGTTCTCGACCTGCCGGGCGAGCCCGTGGCAACCCTGTCGGCGGCTCCGGGCCTGTCGCTCGGGAGTCGCGTCGCGGTCGAGATAACCCGCATGGCGCTGCGCGAACGTGGGCGCGACAAGCCGGCGCGTGCCCGGATCGCCGATCCGGCCGCGGCGCCGACCGATGGGCCAGACCTGCGCGCGCGCATCGCCGTCATGGGCGTACCGATCATCGACAGCGCATCGACCGGACCCGACCGGTTCGAGGCGGCGGGATGGTCGGACCTGATCGACCATGTCCGTACCGGCCATTGGCCCTTTGTCGGCGGCGCGCTGTGGGTCGATCCGACGCCGGCGATGCTGATGATCGACATCGACGGCGAAGGCGATGCGCTTGCGCTGGCAAGGGCGGGCGGCGAGGCGGCAGTGCATGTCCTTCGCTGCTGCGATGTCGGCGGTGCGATCGGGATCGACTTTCCTTCGCTGCCGGGCCGCGCGGAACGGCAGGCGATCGACGGGCTGATCGACGGATTGCTGCCGCAGCCGTTCGAACGCACCGCTACCAACGGCTTTGGCTTTTTGCAGATCGTGCGCCGCCGGCTGCGCCCTTCGCTGATCGAACAGGTGCGGTTCGACGCGGTGGCGACCGACGCCGCCGAGTTGCTGCGCCTCGCCGTCCGCGCGGTCGGGGCAGGGGGGCTGCAACTCGTCGCGCGTCCGGCGGTTGCCGATTATATCGCTTCGCGTCGCGCGTGGGTCGACGCCTTGCAGGCGCGCACCGGACGCCGGGTCGAAATACTCGCCGATCCGCTAATCAAAGGAGCCGGCCATGCCCAGTAAGACGACCGCCAGGACGCGCAAATGCCCACTGTGCGGCAAACCGCGGGACGAGGCGTACAAGCCCTTTTGCAGCCGCGGATGTCGCGATCGCGACCTCAATCGCTGGTTCGACGAAGATTATCGCGTTCCCGCCGAACAGGCGCCCGACGGCACGATGGAGACCGATCGTTACGACGAGGATTAGGTCGTGAAAATTGGTCCGAAAAGACGCTGGACACGACGTTCCCCCCTGCCTATAGCCGCCGCTCGCGAACAGGCCGTCCGGCCTCGCAGATCCCGTGCCCGGGTAGCTCAGTTGGTAGAGCATGCGACTGAAAATCGCAGTGTCGGTGGTTCGATCCCGCCCCCGGGCACCATTACCTTTTTTCAGGACATTCGAGAAAATCTCAGAACGTCCGGTAAGTCACTCCGAATAAATGAATTTATTCGCCCGCCTCGTCGCGGGGCGTCGCTTTGCATCCCAGCCTCTTTGCGCCCAGATTTGCGGTAACTATCGCAAGTGAGCAAAAGGAGTTACCGACATGCTCAGCGCCGCAGCCGTCGGGCACGCCCGTCCGCAGGCCTTTCAGTACAAGCTCTGGGACGAGCGCGGCCTCTATCTTCTCGTGATGCCGAACGGCGCCCGCTACTGGCGCTTCAGCTACAGCTTCGCCGGCAAGCGAAAGACGATTTCACTGGGCGTCTATCCCGACACCGGCCTCGCGATGGCGCGCGACAAGCGCGAGGAAGCGCGCCGCCTCGTTGCAGCGGGCGAAGACCCTTCGGCTGCGAAGCGCCAGCACACGGCCGCGCTCCAGCTTCGGCAGACGGGAAGCTTTGACGTCGTCGCCGACGAATATATCGAGCGGCTTCGGCTAAAGGGCCGGAGCGAATCCACCGTCGGCAAGAATATCTGGCTCTTCAGTCATGTGCGTCCCGCGCTCGGGCGGCGGTTGATGTCCGAAATCACCGCGCCCGATCTGCTCGCCACGCTGCGCAAAGTCGAAGCGCGCGGGCGCTATGAAACCGCGAACCGGCTCCGCGGCACGCTGAGCTCGCTCTGGCGCTACGCGATCGCAACCGGCCGCGCCGACCGCGATCCCGCAGCCGATCTGCGCGGCGCGCTGATCACCGCGCCGGTGAAGCACCGCGCCGCGATCACCGACCCCAAGGCGGTGGGCGGTCTTCTGCGCGCGATTGACGGATATGAGGGCAGCGTCATCGTCCGGATCGCGCTCCAGCTCTCGGCGCACCTCTTCACCCGGCCGGGCGAGCTTCGCCTCGCGGAATGGAACGAGTTCGACTTCGAGGTCGGTGTGTGGACGATCCCGGCCGAACGCACGAAGATGCGCCGGGCGCACAAGGTGCCGCTGACCGACCAGGCCGTCACGCTCTTCGAGCAGCTCGACGAGATCACCGGCGAGGGGAGGCTGCTCTTCCCGAGCATCCGCTCGGCGGATCACCGCGCTGCGTTTCCATTATGTTATCTTCCGCAACACCGCCGATCTCCTCCGGCAGGACGGTCGCAACGACTGGCGAACCTGGTACGGGCTGCTCTCCTATCTCTATGGCCGCGAGGGACTGATGCGCCGACTGCTCAAGGGCGTCATGGGCAATTGGCGACCTGGTTTCCACCCGTGGCAGCATGACGACCGTCCGCTCCTTGCCGAAGCGCTTGCGCTGCTCGATGCACCCCCGGTGCGGGAGCCGTGGCATGAAGTCCCGCCACCTCCTTTGTGCGTTCGGCTTGTCCATGCTGTCTTCACCAGCATGGGCGGCGGATATAACCGGTGTATGGGCGACGGGAAGCGAAGGCGGCCGCGTCGAAATCTACCGCTGCGGAAAGGCGTTGTGTGGCAAAGTCGTCGATGCACGTCGACTTCGTGCGAACCCCGACCTGCGCGACGTTCGCAACGCCGATCCGAAGCTGCGTCAGCGTCGCCTGAAAGGTCTTGTCGTCCTCCGGAATTTTCGCGGCGGGCCCTCCGAATGGAAGGGCGGGCCGGTCTACGATCCGGAAAGCGGCGACGGTGCGGACAGTGGTCGTCTCAGGCTGCTCGCCGACGGCAAGCTAAAGGTGAAGGGTTGTATCGCCATTTTCTGTCGCCCCAAGACATGGACGCGCGTGCAATAGCGTTTGGCGGCCGATTCCGCCCGCTATGCCCGGAACCCCGCGAGTCGCTGATCGACGATCGCTTCAGCCTCGGCGATGATGCGGTCGATGAGCTGCCCGCATGTCGGAATGTCGTGGATCAGCCCCTGGACCATGCCTGCCCAGAAGACGCCTTTGGACAGATCGCCGGTCTGGAGCAGTTCGCGCCCCGCGGCGCCCGCGACGAGTTCCTGCACGTCGCTGAACTGCGCATCGGGCTGCGACAGGCGGCGCACCACCTCTTCGCTGACCGCGCTCCTGCCGACGCGCGCGGTGTTCTTGAAGTTGCGGAAGATCAGGAAGCTGCCGCGCTCGTCATTGTCGACATAGGCCTGTTTCACATTGGCGTGGATCGGCGCTTCCTGTGTCGCGCAGAAGCGCGTGCCCATGTTGATCCCCTCCGCGCCGAGGGAGAGCGCCGCGACGAGCCCGCGCCCGTCGCCGAAGCCGCCGCTCGCGAGCATCGGGATCTTCACCTTGTCGGCGGCCGCGGGGATCAGGATCAGCCCCGGAATATCGTCCTCGCCCGGATGGCCCGCGCATTCGAAGCCGTCGATCGAGATGATGTCGCAGCCGGCGCGCTCGGCCGAGAGCGCATGGCGCACCGCGGTGCATTTGTGGAGGATGGTCACGCCATGCGGCTTCAGCATCTCCCAAATCTCGCGCACCGCCTGCGTCCCTGCGGTCTCGACGATCTTGACCCCGCCGTCGATGATCGCCTGCGCATAGGCCTTGTAGTCGGGGGCGTTGATCGTCGGGAACACCGTCATGTTCACGCCGAAGGGCTTGTCGGTCATCGCTCGGCAGCGCTCGATCTCCTCGCGCAGCGCTTCGGGCGACGGTTGGGTCAGCGCGGTCAAGATACCGAGACCTCCCGCGTTCGACACCGCGCCCGCAAGCTCCGCATAGCCCACGCTCTGCATTCCGCCCTGCACGATCGGATGCTCGATCCCCAGCATCTCGGTGATCCGCGTCTTGAACGCCATGCTCCGTCCCTTCCCAGAAAAGCCGTCAGATCCGCTCAATGATGATCGCCGGCGCCATGCCGCCCGCGGCGCACATGGTGACGAGGCCGTAGCGGCCGCCCGAACGCTCGAGCTCGTCGAGCGCGGTGCCGATCAGGATCGACCCGGTTGCGCCGATCGGGTGGCCGAGCGCCATCGCGCCGCCATTGATGTTGACCTTGTCGCGGGGCAGGTCGAGGTCGCGGATGAACTTCTCGGCGACGACCGAAAAGGCTTCGTTGATCTCCCAGACGTCGATATCGTCCTTGGTCAGCCCGGCCTTTTCGAGCACCTTCTTCGCCGCCGGCACCGGGGCGTTGAGCATCAGGGTCGGATCGTCGCCGATATTGGCATAGGCAACGACGCGCGCGCGGGGTTTCAGGCCATGCTTGTCGGCATAATCCTTCGACGTCAGCAGCACCGCGGCGGCGCCGTCGACCACCCCCGATGAATTGCCGGCATGATGGACGCCGCGGAACTCGAGCCCCGGATAGCGGCGATGAATCTGTTTGCGGAAGGTCACGCCGTTGCCGAGATCGAAATCGGCGATCGCGTCGAAGCTGGGCTTGAGCGCGGCAAGGCCTTCGGCAGTGGTTTCGGGACGCGGAAACTCTTCGCGGTCGAGCGCGACGCTGCCGTCGGGGTTGTGAACGGGGACGACCGACTTGTCGAAACGGCCTTCCTTGATCGCGCGGTCGGCGCGCTGCTGGCTGACGAGCGCAAGCGCATCGACGGCCGCGCGGTCGATGCCCTCGATCGCGGCGATCGCATCGCCGCAGACGCCCTGGTGCGACTGCGGATGCAAAGCGTCGAGCGCCGGATTGCCCGCGCCCATGCCGAGCGGCTTGATCCCGGCATTCGCTTCCTCGGCCGCGAGCTGGGCGGTATAGCTCATCATCTCGGTCCCGCCGGCGATGACGCAATCCTCCATGCCGCTCATCACGCTCGCCGCGGCCAGGTTCACTGAGGTGATGCCGCCGCCGCAGAAGCGGTCGAGCGTCACGCCCGACACGGTGATCTCATAGCCTGCGGAAAGTGCCGCCATGCGGCCGAGGTCGGTGCCCTGCTTGCCGCGCTGTGTCGCCGTCGACCAGACCACATCATCGACCGTCGCGGTATCGAGATGGTTGCGGTCGCGGATCGCGGCGAGCACGGTCGCGGCGAGATGCTGCGGGTGGAGGTGCGACAGCGCGCCCTTGCCGGGCTTGCCGATCCCCCGCGGGGTGCGGACGGCGTCGATGATATAGGCTTCGGCCATGGTCTTGCTCCCTCAAGCTCGGGCAGGAATTACTATCGGCGCACCGCTTCGGTGCCCGATCGTGTCAGCGAATATTGAATTTCTTGGCCTTGTCGGCCATCAGTGCGGCGCGATCGACCTGCGGCACGCCCACCGGATTGCCGATCTGGCAATATTTGAGCGCCTGCTGAAGCGCGACCGAGCGGGGGAGGTCGAGCGATTGCCAGATCGCCTTGAGCGACCCCGCCGTCGCCGCCGGCGGTTTCGCGGCGACAGTGGCGGCGAGTTCGTCCGCGCGCGACCACAATTTGTCGATTGTCACGATTTCGCTGACCAGCCCGATGCGCAGCGCGGTCCCTGCGCCGATTCGCTCGTCATTGCCGAGCAGCACCATGCGCAACACGTCGTGAAGCGGCATGTGATAGGTCATGCCGATCGGCTCGAGTGCACTCGTCATGCCATAGGTGACGTGTGGATCGAAGAAGGTCGCATCTTCCGAGCAGATGATGATGTCGCTTTCGTTGAGCCAATAAAAGGCGCCGCCCGCCGCCATGCCATGCACCGCTGCGATGACCGGCTTCCAACAGTTCATAGATTTCGGGCTGAGATAGATACCCGGGTCTTCGCAATGCCAGATATTGTCGAGTTCGACGACCGCCTGACCTGATTTCTGCGATTCTTTCACATCGACGCCGGTACACCACGCTTTGCCGGGCGCGGCGCGTAGCACGCAGCAGTGGATGTCGTCTTCGCGCGCGATCCACTTCCACAGATGTTCGAATTCCGTCATCATCTGCCGCGTGAAGCTGTTCATCGCCTCGGGCCGGTTGAGCGTTATCGTTGCGATATGATCGGCGACATCGACCAGGATGGTTTCATATTGCATGGTCAGCGTATCCTCTCGCGCCGCTTGTCATGGTTGACCTAGTTATACAACTCGCTATGACACGGAATGCAACAACAGGGCAAGCCTTCCGATGAATTTCGATCTCAGCGATGAACAGAAAATGCTTGGGGAGCAAGCCCGCGCGCTGCTCGCCGACCTTTCGCCTTTCGACCGCTTGCGCCGTTTGATCGATTCGGGCGCGGATTGGGACGAGCCTCTGTGGCGGGCGCTCGCGGAGATGGGGTTCCTGGGTGCGGCGATTCCCGAAGAGCATGGGGGGCTCGGTCTCGGAGCGCTCGATCTTGGCGTGATCATGGAAGCGCTGGGCGGCGCCAATGCGGCGGTGCCATTCATGAGCTCGATCGTTCTCGGCACCGAAGCGATCCGGCTCGCGGGAAGCGATGCGCAGAAGTCTACATGGCTGCCCCGGCTGGCATCGGGAGAGGCGATCGCGACGCTCGCCTATGCCGAGGGGCCTGGCCCGGTCTTCATGGCCGGCGCGACGCTTGATGGAAGCAGGCTCGCCGGGAGCAAGTTCCCCGTCGCCGACGCCGGGATGGCCGACGTTGCGGTGGTGCTCGTCGCGGGCGGCGGCCTTGCACTCGTCGAACTCGACCAAGCGGCCGTGACGCGGACCAAGCTCGACAGCTTCGATCAGCTTCGGCCGCACTACCGGCTCGATTTTGCGGGTGCTGCGGCCGAGGCGATGCCGGGACAGGGTAAGCTCGACCGGCTGATCGACCAGGCGGCGGTGCTGGCGGCATTCGAAGCGGTCGGGGCGGCCGAGGCCTGTCTGCGGATGGCGCGCGACTATGCGATGGAGCGGCAGATTTTCGGTAGGTCGCTCGCGGGTTTTCAGGCGATCAAGCACAAGCTTGCGGACGTTGCCGTCGCAACCGAGCTTGCGCGCTCGAACGCCTATTTCGGCGGCTGGGCCGCCGAATCCTCACCCGGCGACCTGCCCGGCGCCGCCGCCGCGGCGCGGCTTTCGG
>CAZSMB010000002.1:28103-67964 GCA_964607625.1 uncultured Sphingopyxis sp.
GCCGAATCCTCACCCGGCGACCTGCCCGGCGCCGCCGCCGCGGCGCGGCTTTCGGCCATCAAATGCTTTGAAATGGCGGCGCGCGAGAATCTGCAGGTCCATGGCGGCATCGGTTATACATTCGAGGCGAATTGTCATTTTTATTATCGGCGCGAGCGGTTGCTCGCGGTGCATCTCGGCAATCGCGGCTTCTGGGCCGACCGACTGCTCAAGGCACAGCACGGCAGCCAGGCGCGAGCGGCCTGAGGGGGGACATAATGGATTTCAACGACAGTCCCGGCGAAGCCGCGTTCCGGGCCGAGGCGCGCGCGTGGCTTGCCGAGTATGCACCGGCGCACGAGATCGTGCCAGGGACGAAAATGCCCGACACCGAAGAAGCGGCACGCGGCCGCGCTTGGGTCCGCGCGCTTTTCGAAGGCGGATGGTCGGGCCTGACCTTTCCGAAGGGGCTGGGCGGACGCGGCGCGTCGGGCATCGAGGCGGTGATCTTCGCCGAGGAAGAAGGCAGATATCACCTCCCCAAGGGGCCGTTCATTTCGATCGGTACGGGGATGGCGCTCCCCGTTATTGCGAAGCACGGCGGCGAGGCGCAGAAGGCGCGCTTCATTGAGCCGACGCTCAAGGGCGAAATCACTTGGTGCCAGCTTTTCTCGGAGCCCGCGGCGGGATCGGATCTCGCCGGGCTCCGGACGAAGGCCGAGCGCGCCGACGACGGGTCTGGCGACTGGATCGTCAATGGGCAAAAGGTCTGGTCGAGTTGGGCGCATCTGACCGACTGGGGGATCCTCGTCGTCCGTACCGATCCGAGCGTGCCGAAGCACAAGGGGCTGACCTTCTTTCTCGTCGACATGAAGACCCCCGGGATCGAGACGCGCCCGATCCGGCAGATTTCAGGCGCGAGCGAGTTCAACGAAACCTTCCTGACCGACGTGCGCATTCCCGACGCCAATCGCCTCGGTGCGGAGGGTGAGGGCTGGGCGTGCTGCATGACGGTGCTGATGGGCGAACGACTGGGGTCGGGCGCCCATCGCAGCGGGATTGCACCGCTGCTCGACTATGCGGCCGCGACGCCCGATGGGCGCGGCGCGACAATGCTCGACGACGGCGCGACGCGGCAAAAGCTCGCCGATGCGCTCGCCGAAGAGCAGGGCGAGCGTTTCTTTCAGGCGAGGTTGCGTACGATGGTATCGAAGGGCGAAAATCCCGGCGCGCTCGCCGGCATGGTCAAGCTCGCCTATGCATCGCGCTATCAGAACACGAACGGCCTCGCGCTTGAGCTGCGCGGCCTCGCGGGCATCGCGGCCGACGCAGGGGACAGAGTTACGGCCGACGTCCAGTACGATTATATCTATTCGACCGTGATGCGGATCGCTGGCGGTGCAGACGAGGTGCTGCGCAACCAGATCGCCGAACGCGTGCTCGGCATGCCCGGCGAGATGCGGATGGACAAGGATGTGCCGTTCGACAAGCTGAGGGGCTGAACCGACGACCGAGCCGCACTAGGCGACCCGCCGTCGCGCCTCTGCCGCTTCGGCGAGCGGTTCGACGAGCTCCTTCTTCAATATCTTGCCATTGGGATTGAGCGGCAGCGCATCCATGATGACGAGCGTGCGTGGGACCTTGTTGTCGGCAAGGTGCTCGCGGCAGAAGGCGATGATGCTGTCGGGATCGGCCGCCTGACCCGGGCGCAGCGTCACCGCAGCGGCGATGTCCTCGCCCAGAACCTGGTGCGGGACGCCCACGACCGCGGCCTGCTGCACTGCGGGGTGCAGGTGGAGCGCCGTCTCGATCTCGAGCGGCGTGATGTTGTAGCCGCCGCGGATGATCAGCTCCTTCGAGCGGCCCGCCAAGATTAGGTCTCCCTCCGCATCGACAAAGCCGAGGTCTCCGGTCTTCGTCCAGCCGCCGCGGAAGCTGTCGGCGGTCGCTTCCAGATCGTTCCAATATCGCCGCGGATGCTTCTGCCAGCCATAGATTTCGCCGACTACGCCTGGGGCTGTGACGACATTTCCCGCCTCGTCCCGGATCTGCATATGCTTGGGGAGCTTGCCGACGCAGCCGGGCTTGAGCACCTGCTCCTGGCTGGTCGTCCCTATGCCGACGCCGCCTTCGGACATGCCGTAGCTGTTGCGTATGCGAAGGTGCGGCCACAGTTCCATCGCGCGTTTGACAGAATCGTGCGGCAACGGAGCGGTCCCCGTCATCAGATAGCGGACTCCGGCAAAGTCATAGTCGCCGACGTTGGGATGATCGAGCACGAGGCGCAACATCGACGGCACCAGATAGACGAGGTTAGGCCGTTTTTCGCGCGCGAGGTCAAGAAAACCCTTGGGGTCGAACTTGGGCTGGGTGATCGCTCTCGCCCCGCCGCGGGCGGGCAGCATCACGATGCCTATATTGCCGCCCGACCCGGTCAGCGGCAGCGCATTGAGCGTCGAGCGCGAGCGGTCCATATTATAGCCCGTCACACCGGTCATCAGGTCGGGATGCGAGATGACGACACCCTTGATCTTGCCCGTCGTGCCCGACGTGCCGAGAATTTCGGCGTCGGCGGCAGGGTCGAGGCTTGCCTGGTCGGGGAGCGCGGCGAGCTCGCGCGGCATGTCGTCGGTGTGCCAGCTGCCCGCAAGGTCGAGATCTTTCACCAGTTCCGGTGCGTCGGTGATGCAGAAGCGTGGTCCGCACAACGCGGCATAATCGCCAATTTCCTTCGGATTAAGGCGGGTGTTGATCGGGCAGGCGATGCCGCCCGCGCGGAACACGGCGAACACGGCGATCGCCATCTCGACTGCGCGGCTATTGCTGATCGGCAGAAAAACGCGGTCGCCGGGCACCAGTCCCGCCGCCGCCAAGCCGCCGCCGATTTCGTCGACCTCGTGGTCCCATTGGGCAAAGCTGATTTGCCGTCTCGTGTCGTCGTGCGCGATTTCATCGGCTTGGTGCATGGCACGCACCTTCAATGCATCGCTGATGCGGCGAACTTCCATTGTCGGCAATATCCCCTTGCTTCACTGATAGGCATGTATTACCTAGTTATATAACTCGTGACAAGGGAGATATGCCGTGGCCGATGCGAAAGCCGACATCAAGCAAAGCGACGAGTGGCAGAAAGCCGTCGCCTATGAGATTACGGATGCGGACATTGATCGGCAGCGCCAGCTGCTGGGGTTCGACCAGGCGGCGAAGACGCGCGAATATATCACCACCGCCACCGAGGATAATATTCGCAACTTTGCGCACGGTATGGGCGACGACAAGCCGCTCTACACCGATCCGCACTATGCCAAGGCAACCCGCTGGGGCAGCGTGATCGCGCCGGGGATGATGGCGGGGATCATCAATAAGCCGATGCTCGGCGATCCCGTGCCTGAGGAAATCAAGGTGCTTCGCAAAAGCCTGTTCAAGGGCGTCCATGTGTTCGTGTCGGGATCGCAGTGGGATTTCTATCGCCCGATCTTTCCCGGTGACACGATCTACAGTTTCAACGGCGACGAAAGCTGCGAAGTCAAGCAATCCGAGTTCGCCGGCCGCTCTGTCATCGGCGTCCGCCGCGATGTGAAGATCAATCAGCGCGGCGAGGTCGTTGCGGTCTATCGCATCCTGCGGGTGCTGACCGAACGTAAGACCGCAGCGAAGAAGGGCAAATATGCGGCGATCGAGCCCGCAAGATACACCGACGAGGAAATGCAGGCGATCGAGGATATCTACGCCAAGGAACAGGTGCGAGGCTCCGAAAAGCGCTGGTTCGACGGTGTCGAAAAGGGCGATTCGCTGGGCCTCCAGGCAAAGGGGCCGCTGACCGTCACCGACGTGATCTGTTTCCATGCGGGCGGCTATGGCTTCGTGCCTTATGCGCCGACCGCGAACCGGCTCGCGCACAAGAACCGCCAGCGCATCCCCGCCTTCTACATCAAGAACGAGTATGGCATTCCCGACGTCGCGCAACGGCTGCACTGGGATCCGGTGTGGGCGCAGGCGATCGGCAATCCGATGGCCTATGACTACGGCGTGATGCGCGAAAATTACCTGTGGCAATATCTCAGCGATTGGGCGGGCGACGACGCGGTTATCACCCATATCCACGACGAGATTCGAAAGTTCAATTATATGGGCGACGTCCAGCGCGTGACCGGCGAAGTGCTGGCGAAGCGCCAGGACGGCAAGCAGAGCCTCGTCGATGTTGCGGTCAAATTCACCAACCAGCGCGACGAGGAAACCGTGCGCGCCACCGCGACGATCGCGCTGCCGAGCAAAGAGCGTCCGCAGCCGCTCTATCCCGAGGTGCCCGAAGACCTCGCCGAAAAGGCAGTGAAGATGCTCGCGCGTCATCGCGAGCTCGGCGGGGATTGATCCGCCCTTCTTTTCCTTTGAAAAGATTGGAACAGGGAGGGCCTTGCCATGTCCGAAGTGCTGATCGACGATGATGGCGGAGTCCGCCTCATCACGCTCAACCGTCCCGACCGTTTGAACGCACTGACGAGTTCGATAATGGCGCCGCTCGCCGACGCCTGCGCCGATGCTGCGCGCGACCCCGCGGTCGGCTGCGTCGTCGTGACGGGTGCCGGCCGGGGTTTTTGCGCGGGCGGCGACCTCAAGGAAGGCGGAGCCGACAAGGCGGTCGTTCCGCCGGGTCACGAAGTGGGGAGCCGCACCGAGCAGGGATTCGTAAGGCTGCGCGGCTTTATGGAAACCGCGCGCCTGCTTCACGAAATGCCCAAGCCGACGATCGCGATGGTCAATGGCCCGGTCGCGGGCGCGGGCATCGGTATCGCGGGTGCGTGCGATCTGCGTTTCGCCGCGAAGAGTGCGACCTTCCTCACCGCATTCGACCGGATCGGCGCGGGCGGCGATTTCGGTTCTACCTGGTTCTGGACCAAGATCCTCGGCACGGGCGCCGCGCGCGAAATGTTCTTTCTCGGCGAAAAATTGTCTGCCGACGAAGCCTTTGCCAAGGGCATTTACACCCGCCTGTTCGACGATGAAGCGCTGCGCGAGTCGACGCTGACGGCCGCCCGCCGTCTCGCCGACGGACCGCGCATGGGCTATCGCTATATGAAGGCCAACCTCAACAATGCCGAAGACTGGGCCTTTGAGGCCGCACTCGACGCCGAGGCATTGAACATGGGCCTGTCGACCAGTGCGACCGCGATAATCTGGCGCGAAAAGAAGCGGCAGGAGCAGGGCGATGGTTGACCTCGCGTACATCCGTATCGACCGTCACGACGGCGGAATTGCCGCCGTCACCGTCGCGCGCGCCGACATCGGCAATGCCTCGTCGCCCGAAATGCTCGGCGAGATCCGCGATGCTTTCGCGACGCTGTCCGGCGAGCGCGAGGTGCGCGCCATCGTGCTTGCCGCCGAGGGCAAGCATTTTTCGGTTGGCGCCGATTTTGCATTCCTCGAGCAGCTGACGAGCATGAGTGCGACGGAGATCAAGGACACGGTCTACGCCAATTTCCAGGGAGCAGCGCGCGCCATCTATCGCTGCCCCAAACCCACGCTCGCGCTGGTGCAGGGCGCCGCGGTCACGGTGGGGTGCGAACTCGCGCTCGCATGCGATTTCCGCGTCGCCGCCGACAATGCGATGTTCCAGGAAAGCTGGATCCGGCTCGGTATCATGCCGCCGCTCGGCGGGACCTTCTTGTTGCCGCGCATCGTCGGCCTGGGCCGCGCGATGGATATGTGCTTGCGCGGACGCCAGGTGCGCGCCGAGGAAGCGCTCGCGATCGGGCTGGCGAGCGAGGTGGTTTCCCGGGACCAACTCGCAGCGCGCGGCATGGACCTCGCATGCGAACTCGCCGCGTCGGCACCGCTCGCCTATGCAACGGTCAAGCAGTCGCTGCAACGCGCGCTCGAAAGCAGCATGGATGCCGAATGGCAGGCCAATCTGGCCAGCCAGGCGCTGCTTCTCGGGAGCGATGACCATCGGGAGGGGCTGGCCGCCGTGACCGAAAAGCGCACGCCCCGTTTCAGCGGCGCCTAACTCAGCCCGCCCCGGCTCCCGGCGCGACGAAGATGGTCTGCGTTCCCTTCGCGTACACGCCGTCAGCGTCGGCGAAGAGATTCTGCGCGAGCGCATGGCCGTTCCCTGCGCCCTCGGTATGCGCGTCGAGCAGCAGCCAGTCGCCGCGCGGCATGCGGAAGAAATGGATCGTGATGTCGAGATTGGCATAGCTCCACTCGTGCGCGTGTGTCGCGCTGCCTACCCCGTTACCGAAATCGGCGAACAGGCACGCCTTGACGAAGGGCGACGCGGCCGTGCCGAGCACGACTTCGCCGTCCATGCGCATCCACGCGACGCCACGTCCCGGTTCACGCACCTCGCCCATTACCGGGCGAGTGCGGATCGCACCCGCCATGCTGGCCCCGACGAGAAAGTCGCCGTCGGCTAGGGTATCGGGCGCGGGATGCGGATGCGGAGCGGGAGAGGGCGGCGTGTCAAGATGGCGCGCCATAAGCAGCTGTGCTTGTGCCACTGACTTGTGGCCGGCGAGCAGTTCGATCCGATGGAGCTGTGCCTGGCGGCCGGCCCGCACCGGGGTCAGGCGCGGAACTAGCGGGACGCGCGGAACGACCCCCAATATGTCGATCGTCAAGCGGCAGATTTCGAACGCCGGGTCGAAGCCCGCGTCCTCGATCGTGTGACCGATCAAGGCCGCAACGGGACCGCCCGCCACGGCGTTGGCGAACCACGGGTTGCGTGCAAGGCCCGTCGGCTCAAATCCTTGATCGGTGCGCGTGAAATAATGCGGGATGCGGTCGGGGGAATTGCTCATCAAAGCCTCCTATCCACCTCGATCGCGGGGCACAACATATTTGACGTAGTTATATAAGTCAGGCATAGCGGCGTCGCGATAGAAGGGAGAGTGAGCGATGGATCTGAGCTATGGCGAAGCCGCCGAAGCTTTTCGCGCGGAGGTTCGCGCGTTCCTGGCGTCGCACTGGCCGCCGAATGGCAATCTGCGGGGCACGGACCTCAGGCAATTCGTCCGCGCCTTCCGGCACAATGCCACCGAAAAGGGGTATCTCTACCGCGCGATCCCAAAGCGTTATGGCGGATCGGAGCAGGCCGTCGACGTCGTTCGCGCGCAGGTGATCCGCGAGGAATTCCAGCGCGCGCGAGCTCCGATGGAAGTCGGCGGCAACGGCATGAACATGACTGTGCCAACCTTGCTAGAGAAGGGGAGTGAAGAGCAGCGCGAGCTTTTCGTCCGCAAGACGCTCGAGGGGGACTATATCTGGGGGCAGGGCTATTCGGAGCCGGACGCGGGGTCGGATCTCGCGAGCGTCCGCACGCGCGGCGAGTTGTCGTCCGACGGCAGCAAATGGATCATCAACGGACAGAAGATTTGGACGTCGCAGGGGATGCAGGCGACGCACATGTTCATGCTGGTGCGCACCGAGCCCGATGCGCCAAAGCACGACGGCATCACCTATTTGCTTATCGATCTCGACCAGCCGGGCGTCACGCGTCGTCCGATCCGCCAGATGACCGGCGAGGCGGGCGACCACACCTTCTGCGAGTTCTTCTTCGACAACGCGGAAACGCCGGTGTCGTGGCAGGTCGGCGAGCGGGGACAGGGCTGGTACGTCAGCCGCACGACGCTGAAGCATGAGCGCGCGAGCATCGGCGGCGCCGACGGGCTTGGACGCCAGTTCGCGAAGCTGGTCGATCTCGCGCGTGAGGTCGGGCGCATCGACGATCCGGTCGCGCGCGATCGGCTGGCAGCGATCGAAGGTTTCGTCCTTTCGCACCGCTATACCAGCTACCGGATTTTCAGCTGCGCCGCCGCCGGCGAGGACGCGGGGTCGGTGCAGCTGATGATGAAACTGCTTCTCACCGAAATCGGGCACGAGATGGCGGGGCTTGCCCAAGAACTGATCGGCGAACATGCGTTCGTCGAGCCCGCCGGTGCGGGCGGGCGCGGCAATCGCGGGCCACGCGGCCCCGAGAAGTGGATGGACCAGATCATGGGGAGCCTCGGTAATTCGATTGCGGGGGGCGCGTCGAACATCCAGCGCAACATCATCGGCGAGCGCGGGCTCGGGCTGCCGCGCGACCTCGCGATGAGCGGCGAGCGCTGAGATGCATTTTCACCTGAGCGAAGAACAGGTCGCGATCCAGGATGCCGTGCGCGGTACGCTTGCCGATCATTGGCCGCTCGAACGGCTCCACGCCTTTGCCGACGGCGACAGCGATTTCGACCGCGACAGCTGGGACGCAGTGATGGCGCTCGGCCTTGGGGGGATGCTGGTGCCCGGCAGCGGCATGGGATTGCTCGAGGCGGCCCTGGTTTGCGAGGTTGCAGGGGAAATAGCTGCTCCCGGGCCGCTCATTGGCCAATTGCTGGCGGTCGCGGCGGTTGGCCGTGCCCGCGGCGATGCGGGCGGCGACCTCGATGCGTTGGCCAGCGGCGCCAAGGTTGCGGCGCTCGTCGGCGCGGGCAGCGCATTCGTTCCCTGCGCGCGCGCGGCCGACCTGTTTCTGGTCGTCGATCGGGACAGGGGAATACGGCTCGTGGCGGCCGCCGACGCGAAGATCGAGCCGGTCAAGGCGAGTGATCGCAGCCGCCCGGTGTCGAAGGTCGATATCTCCGTGGGCGCCGGCGAATTGCTCTTTGCTCCCGTGCACCCGATGACCGGACGGCTTGCCGATGCAGCGCTCGTCCTCGTCGCCGCCGATGCACTCGGCGGCGCGCAGAAGGTCACCGACATGAGCGTTGCCTATGCGAAGGAGCGCGAGCAGTTCGGGCAGCCGATCGGGCGTTTTCAGGGATTGAAGCATCAGCTGGCGCATATGGCGCTCGACGTCGAGCCATCGCGCGCGCTCGTCTGGTACGCGGCCTATGCCTGGGATACCGAGTTGCCTGATGCGCCGCGCGCCGCGGCGATGGCGAAGGCTCATTTGTGCGACGTCTATGTCCGCGCGACGCGCACGGCGGTCGCGGCACATGGCGGCATCGGCTACACATGGGAATATGGCCTTCACTACTGGTTCCGACGCGCTGCCTTTGACCGCGCCTGGCTGGGCAGTCCCGCCGAACATCGTGCGCGCGCGGCCAATTTGGCAGACTGGTAAGTGAGCGGCGCGACGGGAAATCTCGACTTAGGACCAGGCGTACGCCGCTTGCGGCCCGACGATCATTTCATGATCCTGTCGGAAACAGACGCTTCGCCGATGCATGTCGGAGCATTGATCATGCTCGATGTGCCGCCCGATCGTCAAAGCGAATTCGCCCGCGATATCCGTCGCCAGTTCGCCGACCGGCTGCCCGCGACACCGCTGCTTGTGCGGTTGCACCAAGCGCCCGACGGTTACGACAGCGACGTGTGGGCCGACATCGCACGCGCCGATCTGGAGAGCCTCGTGGCGGTTGAGCCGCATGGTGCGGCATGGAGCACGGACGAACTCTACGCCGCCGTCGCTGCGCTGAACATGCGGCGGCTCGACCTCTCGGGGCCGCCTTTCGCGGCGCATCTGTTCGAACGACTCGCCGACGGAGGCAGCGCCATTTATTTGAAGATGCACCACAGCGTTGCCGACGGTATCGGTTTCCAGACCGTGCTCGGCCTGCTCAGCGATGCAGCGCCAGCGGCGACCGCCCGTTTTGCCGACGCACGCCTGCCCGAACCCGAAAAATGGGAGGAAAAGGCGGCTGCACGCTTTGCGGCCGAAGAGGCGCTGCGTGCCGAGCAGTCGGCGCGCCGCACGCAGGCGCTGGCGGCGCTCGATGCGTTCAAGGACGAACGATCTCCGACGCCGCAGCTCAAGCTGTCGGGGCCGACCTCAGACCTGCGCCGCTATGCGACGATCAGCGTTCCGCTCGCGCGCGTGAAGGCGGTCGGGAAAGCGCTCGATGCAACAGTGAACGACATCTTCCTGACGCTCGCGAGTAGTGCGCTGCGCAATTATCTTCTCGAGATCGACGATCTTCCCCAAGACCCGCTGGTGGTCAATTCGGCGCGTTCCTATCGCTGCGCCGAACATGGGGGTTTCGGTAATCGTATCGTCGCGCTTCATCCGCATCTCGCCACCCAACTCGCCGACCCGATCGATCGCCTCCGCGCGATCCAGGCGTCGATGGCGGCCGAAATGCGCCGGACACCGTACGACGAGGCGCTGCTCGACGCGACCGAGAAGCCCTATGGAGCCCGCGACCGCCGCGCCGCCTTTGCCGAACGAATGGCGGGCGGGAAGCGGTTGCTTCCCGGAAATCTGACCCTCTCGAACGTGCCCGGACCGGCCGAAGCACGCAGCTATGCCGGTTATCGCCAGCGGTACAACTATCCGGTTCCGATCATCGGCTCGGGCCGCTTTCTCAACATCACCTCGCGCCGCAGCGGCGACAATCTCGACATGGGTGTCATCGCCGATGCCGCAAAGATTCCCGACGCAGGGCGCATCGCGGCGCTTTTCATCGCCGCGCTCGATGAACTGGAGACACTTGCATGACCGACGATCTCATTTTTCGGCCTGAGGATGACCGGTATCACCCGCTCTCCGACGATCCCTATGAGACCGAGACCAACTGGTGGTCGTTCAACATCCCCGAGCGCAAGCTCGGTTGCTGGATCCATGCGCCCTATTATCCCAATCGTCAGGCGGTGACGTGGCGAATCTTCGCTTGGGATGACCAAGGCTACGACCAGGCGCGCATGGCCTATTACCGCAAGGTCGAGGAGGCACCGATGCCCGACGATCCCGACCTCACCGACATCGTCTTTCCCGGCGACCGGAACGGACCCGGATATTCGCTCAAGATGCTCGAACCCGGCATGAAATATCATCTGCAATATGAAGATCCGACGCGCGGCTTCGCGCTCGACTTCACGCACACCGGCCTGCATCCGCCGCACCGCTTTCCGCCGGGCAAGCCGCCCTTCATGGCCACCCCGCATTATGACCAGCTCGGTCATGTCGAAGGCTGGATGACGCTGCGCGGCGAGCGCATCCGTATCGACGGCGTCGGCGTGCGCGATCGCACCTGGGGGCCGCGCGGTGGCCCCTATGCGGCGAGCCCAAAGACCTATGCAAGCGATATGGAGCGGGTAAAGCGCCCCGGCGGGTCGCGCTGGCGAGAGATCGAGCGCGAGCGCGGGCGCGGGCGCATCCAGTATATTTTCGGTCACCGCCGCGACGGCACCGGGTTCCTGGGCTTCGTGCGGGTCGCCGATGGCGATGCTGAGGGCTGGGCGCCGATGAATGCCGGGTGGATTCGACGGGACGGCACGTTCGGCAGCCTCGATCCGGCGCGCTCGCGGATGCGGACCTTTCGCAGCCCGAAAACCGGCTGGAGCACGCATATGCAGGTCGAGCTCGTCGACGAGCTCGGTCGTTCGATGCAGTGCGAAGGCTTTGCCGTCAGCACGATGAGCGAGGCGGGATATGGCGTGAACCAGCTGATGCGCTGGGATATTGACGGCGGAATAGGTTGGGGCGAGGATCAGGATGTATGGAACCCCGTTCATTATGTCCGAATGCTCGATGCGTTGAAGGCGACCGCCTGAGCGCGATGCTGAGCCGCCTGACGTTGCCGCTGATGTGCGCACCGATGAGCTTCGCCTCGTCGGTTCCGCTCGCCGTCGCCTGTCGGCGCGCCGGCATCATGGCAGGGTGGCAGGGCGGCACGATTACCCCCTTCGAGAAGTTCGAAGACTATCTGAAGGCGCTCGACGCGGTCGATGGCGCGCCGCCGATCGTCAACATGCCGGCGCGGTGGGGCACCGACCCCGCGGGCGCCGATCGGCTGGATTTGCTCGAGCGCTATCGCGTCCCCCTTGTCCTCTCAAGCCTCGGCGACCCGTCGGCGCTCGTCGAGCGCGTCCACGGGTGGGGCGGGCGTGTCATCCACGATGTCACGACAATGAAACATGCCGACAAGGCAATTGCAGCGGGCGCAGACGGGCTGATGCTGACCTGCGCAGGAGCAGGCGGGCACACGGGTTTCCTGACGCCGATGGCTTTCGTGCCAGCGGTGCGCCGACGGTTCGATGGTTTGTTGATCGTCGCAGGGGGTATTGCCGACGCATATGGCATCGCCGCCGCACTCGCGTTGGGGGGCGATATCGCGTGCATGGGAACGCGCTTCATCGCCACCCCAGAAAGCGGAGTAGTCGAAGGGCATCGCGCGATGATCCCCACCGTCGGCGCCGATGACATCGTGGTGTCGGCAGCAATGAACGGCGTTCCCGCCCACTGGATGCGTCCCTCGGTCGAAGCCGCGGGCCTTGATCCAAAGACACTCCCCGCTGTCCGCTCGCCGATGCCCGAAGGCGTGATGCCGTGGCGCGACATCTGGAGCGCGGGGCAGAGCGTGGGCCTGATCGATACCGTCGAACCGGTCGCCGAGCTCGTCGCGCGGCTGGACCGCGATTTCGAGGCCTTGCCCGCGCTCCCAGACTGGCGCGCGCGGCTCTCCGTAATATCGGCGAGTTGGGTCTAACCCGTCGTCAGTACGATGCGCCCGGCGCTTTTTCCGGCGGCGGCTTCCTCCATCGCGGCGCGAAAATCGGCGAGCGGATAAGCGCGCGCGATCGCGGGCCGCAGCTTGCCCTCGGCCGCGAGTGCAAAGATTGCATCGCGATTGGCTTCGCTCCGTTCGGGCTCAAACAGGCCGAACTGGCGAATATCGACTCCGATCAGGCTTGCCCCCTTGAGCAAGGGCAGGTTGGTGCGGAGCGCTGCAATCCCCGCGGGAAAGCCGATCACCAGATGGCGCCCGTTCCAGGCCAGCGAGCGGAAGGCCGGCTCAGTCGCGTCGCCGCCGACCGGGTCGAAGATGACATCGACAGGTTCGTTGCCGTTCACTGCCTTCACCGCTGCACGCCAGTCGGTATCGCGCGCATCGACCACGGCGTCGGCGCCGCCGGCGCGCGCCAACGCACGCTTCGCCTCGCTCGACGCCGATCCGATCACCCGCGCGCCGAGATGCTTACCGATCTCGACCGCGGCGTAGCCGGTCGCACCCCCGGCGCCGAGCACGAGGAGGGTCTGGCCCCCTGCTAGCCGGCCTCGGTCGACGAGCGCATGCCAGGCGGTCGCATAGCTGACGGGAAAGACGGCTGCTTCCGCAAAGGACAGCGCGCTGGGCATCGTGCGCACCGTTCGCGCGGGCAGGTTGGCGGCTTCGGCGAACAGACCGCCCCAGCCGCTGCCGACCACCCGATCGCCGACCGCCAGTCCTGTCACGGCGTCGCCGACCGCCTCGACCACCCCCGCGCACTCGCTGCCCGGGATATAAGGGAGCGGGGGCTTTACCTGATAGCCACCTGATGCGGTGAGCACGTCCACATAGCTTATCCCGGCCGCGCGGATCGCTATTCGCACCTGAGTGGGCGAAGGTGGGCCGGGCTCGTGATCGACGAGGCGATAGATACCGGGCGGCCCGAGTTCGCTCGCCATGACGGCGCGCGGCATCAGCGCTGCCCACCATCGACGCGGACGAGCGCGCCGGTGGTATAGGACGAGGCCGGGCTCGCCAGCATCAGCGCGGCGGTAACGATCTCGTCGGGCCGTCCGGGGCGCCCGAGCGCGACGGGCTGCGTCTCGCGCTTCTTCGGTTCCCACGCCTCGGCGATGTCGGTCAGGAAAGGACCGGGGCTGATAGTGTTCACCCTCACTTTCGGAGCATACTCTCGGCTCAATGACACGCTCATCCCATTGAGCGCCGCCTTGGCCGCTCCATAGGGAACGACCATCGGCAGCGCCATCAACGCGCCGGTCGAGCTGATGTTGATAATCGTACCGCCATGTCCTTCGCTCATCCGATGCGCGATCTGGCTCGCGAGACGGAAAGGACCCTTGAAATTCAGGTTCATGACTGAATCGAACAGGCTCTCGGGCATTTCGTGGCTGGGGCAGGGCGGGGACATTCCGGCATTGTTGACCAATATGTCGACGTGCCCGAACCTGTCGTAAGCGGCGGCAATAAGGCCGTCGATTTCGTCCCACCGCCCGCAGTGCGCACTGTGCGCAAGTGCGCGCCGCCCCAGTGCGCGGCATTCCTCCGCGACCTCCTCGCACTTGTCGAGTTTGCGGCTGGCGACGATCACGTCCGCACCACGCTCCGCGAACGCCTTGACCATATGATAGCCGAGCCCGCGCGAGCCGCCCGTCACGAGCGCGACCTTGCCGGTAAAGTCGAACAGCGGATCGAGTGTCATCTCATTCTCCCATGGGGGCGGTCATCGCAGCCGCCGCCGCCATCAGCCCCTCGTTGCAGCGTTCGGCAATCGCGGCGCCGGGCACCGCGTTGAAGGCGTGAATCGCGCCGGCATAGCTGTGCAATTCTACCGGCACACCCGCCGCAGACAGCCGCCGCGCGTAGTCGAGATTCTCGTCGAAGAAGAGATCGAGGCTGCCTGTCACGATATAGGCGGGGGGCAGGTTCGACAGGTCCTCCGCAAGGCTCGGCGAAAACCAGCCTCTCCGGTCGTCGTCGGCGGCGTAATCGCCTTGCAGCGACCGCCACCCGAAGCGGTTGCTCGCGCGCGTCCAGATGAACTCCCCGGTGGTTGGATTACTATAGGGACAGGCGTCGCTGCCGGTGCGATGGTCGAGCATCGGATAGGTCAAGAGCTGCCCCGCGATAGCCGGTCCGCCAAGGTCGCGCGCCATGATCGTCAGCGCTGCTGCGAGCCCGCCCCCCGCGCTTTCGCCCGCAACAGCGATCCGCCCGGCGTCGAAGCCTAGCGCCCCCGCCTGTCCCGCGAGCCACAGCAGCGCCGTATGGCAATCCTCCTGCGGCGCCGGGAAGGGGTGCTCCGGGGCCAACCGATATTCGACCGATGCGACGGGGACGCCCGCCGCCACGGCGAGCATCGCCGGGCTAGTCTGAATCTGCTTCGCCGATCCCATGACCATGCCGCCGCCATGGATATGCAGGATCGCGCCGCCGCCCGGCTTCGTCTCGGCCGGGCGATAGAGGTAGACGGCGATGTCGGGCCCGCCGTGCGCCAACGGAATCGTCACTTCTTCCGGCATGATCGCGGGTGGCGGCATGATCGCATAGGCCCGCCCCGCCTGCTCGCGCAGTTCGGCAATGGGCGCCGCTTCCAGATCCGTTGGGGGAAACATGTCGAGTAAAGGCGCGATCTGCCTGTCGACGAGCGGACGGGTGGTCATGCGAAGCTCTCCTTTTCAGCCCCGCGCGCGGATTGCCTCCAGCCGGGTCGGAATATGCTCGCTCGGGAACAGTCCCGGCGCTGGCGTCGCATTTTTCAGATAGGCCTTTGCGACCTGCACCTTGTGCACTTCGGTCGGACCGTCGGCCAGCGCCATTGCGGGAAGGCCCATCCACATGTCGGCGAGCGGCAGCTCGAGCGTCATGCCGAGGCTGCCGTGCAGCTGGATCGCGCGCTGGACGATGTCGTGATAGACCTTGGCCATCTGCACCTTGCACATGGCGATATGCGTCCGCGCTGCGCCATGCGGCTCGTTGTCGATGATCCACGCAGTCTTGAGCACGAGCAGGCGGAACTGTTCGAGTTCGATGATCGAGTCGGCGATCGCGCCCTGCACGAGCTGATGTTCGCTCAGCTGCTTGCCCTGCGTTCGGCGCGACACGGCGCGTTCGAGCATCATGTCGATGGCGCGCTGACACTTGCCCACCGTGCGCATCGCATGGTGGACGCGTCCGCCGCCGAGCCGCGCCTGCGCAACCTTGAACCCCTCGCCGGAGCCGCCCAGCATCGCATCCAGCGGCACGCGCACCTTGTTGTAGCGGATATAGGCGTGGGTGCCGTCGTCGGCGCCCTTGCTGTCGCCCATCGTCTGCGAATGGCGGATAAACTCGACCCCCGGCGTGTCGGTCGGGACGATCAGCATCGACATGCGGCCGTGCGGAGGATTTTCGGGATTGGTTACGACCATCACGATCAGAAAGGCCGCGAAGCGCGCGTTCGAGGAGAACCATTTTTCGCCGTCGATCACCCATTCGTCGCCTTCGCGCCACGCGCGGCAGGTAAATTCCTTGGGATCGGCGCCCGCCTGGGGCTCGGTCATCGAAAAGGTGGAGACGATCTCGCCGTCCATCAACGGCTTCAGATATTTTGCCTTCTGCTCGTCGGTGCCGAACATCGCGAGGATTTCGCTGTTGCCGGTGTCGGGCGCGGCGGTGCCGAAGACGGTCGGCGCCCAATTGCTACGCCCGAGGACCTCGTTCATCAGAGCAAGCGTAAGCTGGCCATAGCCGGGGCCGCCGAGTTCGGCGCCAAGATGGCATGCCCATAGGCCCTGCGCCTTCACCTTCTCCTGCAACGGCTTCAAATGGGCACGGGCCGCCGCGTCGTCGACGTCATAGGGCGCCCCATGGCCGGGAAACAGCATGTCCATCGGCTCGCATTCGTCGCGGACGAATGTCGCCATCCAATCGAGCTTTGCCTGCAATTCGGGTTCGATGCGGAAATCGATCATGATTCTTCCTTGTTTCAGCCGATCAGGCGAATGAGTTTTTCGGCCTCGGCGAAATTGCCGCGCACCAGCCGATCGAAGAAGCGCCCGGTTTCGGCGCTCAATATTCCCTTGGCAGCCTGTGCAACCTTGTATTCGAGGATGCATCCGCCCTTGAACATCGCGAGGACGAGGTAGTAATCGAAACTGTCCATGCTGCGGCCCGTGCCCGCGGCATAATGCGCCATCAGTTCCTGCCGCGTCGGCCAGTCGCCGACATTGTAGAGCGCCTTTTCGGGGACGTGGCCGGGGAAGCGCTCATCGCGGATGCCATTGCAGAACCACGCGAGGTCGAGCAGCGGATCGGCGATCGTCGAAAGCTCCCAGTCGATCAGCGCGGTCAACCGGCAGGGTGGGTCGAAGGCGAAAAGAGCGTTGGGCGTGCCGACATCGCCGTGAATAATGCCGGGCCGGAAGTCGTTCGGGATGTTGGCGCGCAGCCAGTCGCGCGCGAGCGCAAAGCCCGGCAGTTCGCGCCGTTCGAAATCATAGAGTTGCTTGTAGCTTTTTATCTGGCCTTCCCAGCGACCGACCTGCCGCTCGAGGAAATTGTCGGGGTGCCCGAAATCGCCAAGCCCCACCGACTTGTAGTCGACGTTGGCCAGCGCGATCAGCCCATCGATCATCGCGAAGGGCACTTCGCGCGCGTGCGGCGGCTGGTCGAAGGGGGGGCGGTCGTGAATCTTTCCGTCCGAAAGGTCGGCGGGCCAGCCCTCGACCAGTTCCATGACATAGAAAGGGGCGCCGATCACTGCTGGATCGGCGCATCTGCCGTGGCAGACGGGGTGTGGCACAGCGGTGCCGTTCAGCGCGGTCAGCACACGGGCTTCGCGCAGCACGCTCTTTTCGCTGCCCGGCGGCGGCACTGCGGGCGGGCGGCGCAGGATCAGCGTTTCGCCGCCGCGATTCAGCGACAGGATCACGTTCGACGTCCCGCCGTGGATCTTTTGGACTGCCAGCGGTCGGTCGCCGAGCGCCGGAATATGCGTGTCGAGCCAAGCGGTCAGCCGTTCGGGGTCGGCGAGGTCCCGCGCTTCGCTCATCCTTCGCGCTCGCGCAGAAGAGCCTCGATCTCCTGTCTGATTGCATGGAGTCGATCGGCCGCCTCGGCAAATGCCTTGCCGTCGACGCGTTCGAGCACGGCCTTGGTCACCGCGCTTGCGCGGGAGTGATCGGCGGCCTTGAGCGCCCGGCCATCCTCGGTCGCGACGATCAGCGATGCGCGCTTGTGATCTGGATTGTCGGTAAAGGCAATCAGCCCCAACTCCGCGAGTCGGTTTGCGGCGCGCTGCACAACCTGGCGTGGGTGCCCGAGGCTGCGGCCGATTTGCGCGACGGTCGGCGCCGCTGCGGCATTCACGACAGCGGTCAGCACCGTCAATTCCATTTCGGGAAGCCCGCTCTGCGTACGCGTCTCGGCAAAGAGCGCCCGCATCCGGCCGCGTAGCCGCGCTACCTCGTCAGCGAATCGCTCGAAATCGGTGAAGCGTTGCGACATGACACTCGAATGTCAAAAAGACACTAAGGTGTCAATGTGATTCAGCGCGTGACCATGCGGCGGAATAAGGACCCGTCGGCCTGCCAGTCGATCCGCACGCGGCGATGCGCAAAGCGCCAGCCTTCAAGAGTTCGCACCAGGCGGTCGTCATAGGTGCCGCTATGATCGAGCCCTAAATTGCTATGCACGGCGAAATAGCTGCGCGCGGTTGCCCTGTCGCCATCGACCGCGATCAGCGGATTGGTGATGTGATGGCGCACAAAGGTCAGCCGCGGGTCGCGGGTGCCCGACGATAGCGACGCCTTGATTGCGTCCGGGCCTGCGGGTGACGCGCCGGGATAATCGAGCACACCTTCGGGGGCAAAGCAGGCGGCCAGTTCCTCGAGGCGACCGCGATCGCCATTGTATGTGTAGCGTGCGAGCAAGTCGCGGATGGCGTCGCGATCGCCGGCAAGATCAGCCATGACAGGCGAGTTCCAAGCCAGGCTCGTCCCAGCGCAGTTTCGCGAGCCGCCCTGAGGTCGAGAGCGTGACATAAGCGTCGCGCATGTCGGCGCCTCCAAAAGCGATGTTGGTCACATAGCGCTCTTCGGCGATATCGAATTTGGTCATCGTCCCGTCGGGGGTAATCGTCGAAATTCCGCCCTCATAGAGCGTCGCCACGCAGATATTCCCCGCAGCGGTCACCGCGAGGCTGTCGAAACCGACCGGCCCGGGCGCGGTCGCGACCCACTGGGGGCGCTGCGGCTCGACGCGCCGTTCATAGCGCCATAGCCGTGCCTGGTGGGTGTCGGCGACATAGAGGTGGCGCCCATCGGGCGAGAGACCTATCCCATTGTAAGAAACGGCGTGCCGGTCGATCGCGGCGATTTCGGAACCGTCGGGAAGAGCGGTGAAAAGCCCGCTTGCGGTGCGAATTCCGTCGTGATGCTTGCCGAGGTCGGTAAACCACATTCGCCCATTCGGATCGAAAACGATGTCGTTCGGCGCCTCGAGCGCGATGCCGTCGCATATGTCGTAGACGCGCTCGGCCTTGCCGGTATCCAGGTCGACGCGCTCGATACGACCCTCGTGCCCCAGCCCGCGCGCGTTCTGGAATCGGCCGAGGTCGAGCCCGCCGTTGTTGCACACATAAAGCGCGCCGTCGGGCCCGATCGCGGCGCCGTTCGGGCCGCCGCCGATCGCGCAGACCGTCTCGGTCCGGCCGTTCCAGCAGCGGGTGATGCGCCCTCCGGCCAGTTCCACCACGATGACTGATCCGTCGGCCATCACCACCGGGCCTTCGGGAAAGGCAAGGCCTTCGGTGACGATATCCATACCCTCTCCTATATAACCTAGTTAGTCATGTCTTGACATGCGACGGGGCAGGGCGCAACCCTCGCGCGCAAGGGAGAGACCGTTGCCGACACCGGCCCACCATATTGTCGCGATGCCGCCGCCGTTCGATACGCCGCCCTATCCGGCGGACATCTTTGCAGGACAGACGGTGCTTGTCACCGGAGGCGGATCGGGCATGGGTCTCGCCATGGCCAAGGCCTTCGCGCAAGGCGGCGCCGACGTCGCAGTGGTCGGACGCAGCATCGAACGCGCCCAAGGGGGCGCCGAGCAGATCGCCGAGCTCGGCGTGCGCGCGCATGCGATCAGCTGCGACGTCCGCGTGCCCGAAGCTGTCGCTGCAGCCTTCGACGAGACCGAGGACGCGCTCGGGCCGATCGACCTTCTAGCCAACAACGCCGGCGCCAATTTCCCGATCCTCGCCGAAGCGATTTCGCCGAATGCCTGGAACGCGGTCACCCGCATCGCGATCGATGGCACCTTCCTGTGCTCGAGCGAATTTGCACGTCGCCGGATTGCGCGCGGAGAGGGCGGGGCGATCGTCGTCAATAGCGCGCAATATATCTGGACCGGCTTTCCAGGTGACGCGCACAGCGCTGCGGCCAAGACCGCGCAGGCAACGATGGCGAAGCGCCTCGCTGCCGACTGGGCGCCCTATGGCATCCGGGTCAACGCGGTGGCGGCGGGCTTCTTCCCGCACGCCGATTCGGTATCGGGGCGGCGCGAGGAAGGGATTGAGCCGCTGCAGGCGATGATCCCGGCCGGCCGCACCGGGAGCATATGGGAATTCGGCTGGCTGTCGGCGATGACCTGCACGCCGCTCTTCGGCGAAATGACGGGGCAGGTGATCGTGCAGGACGGCGGGGAGAGCCTGCGCCGCTCGCTGATGATGCCGGAGTTCATCCCACCGCGCGAACGCGTCGACGGGCCGTGGGGGTGGAAATGAGCGGCTGGCTGACCGGCAAGCGCGTGTGGATCGAGGGCGACAATCCAGACATTTTTTCCGCGGTCGAAAGCGCCGGCGCAGTGCGGGCTAACGCGGGCGACGAGGATATCTGGATTCACGTTGCGCCGCCGCGCCCGATACGGCGGGCCCACGACCTCAGCCATGCCGAGTGGCGCGCGACCCTCGAAGTCGGCCTCGACCATCGTTTCCTTGGCGCCAAGGCGTTCGCGGACCGGTGCCGCGCGCGGGGGCAAGGCGGCGCGATCCTTTTCGTGAGCTCCCCCGAACAGGCGCTTGGAGCCGACCATGCCGCCGCCGCCGGCGCGCTCGGCAATCTCACCAAGACGCTCGGGGTCGAATGGGCGCGCGACGGCATTCGTGTGAACAGCATATTTACTCGCTCTGCAGGCACGACTCTCGGGCATCTCGCGGCCTATCTCGTCAGCGACTATGCCGCCTATGTCACCGGCGCGGTGATGGGGATCGACATCGATGACTGACAGCCTCCGTCTCGACGGACAGATGGCCTTCGTCACTGGCGGCGGAGGGGGCATCGGCCGTGCGATCGCGATCCGACTGGCGGAGGCGGGCGCCGACGTTGCAATCCTCGACATCGTTCCGGAGCGGACCGAAGAGACGGCTGCGCGCGTGCGGGAGGCGGGCGGGCGGGCGCTGCCGCTGCCCGCTGACGTCATGGACAGTGACGCGCTGCGCGCCGCGGTCGACCGTGCCGCCGCGGACTTCGGTCGTCTCGACATATTGGTCAACAATGCCGGGGGGGTGTCGGCCAGGCCCTTTCTCGAGCAGAGCGGGCGCAGCATGCGCAAGCATGTCGATATCAACCTGATGTCGATGCTGATCGCGACGCAGGCGGCGGCGAAGCATATGGTCGCAGGTGGGCGGGGCGGCTCCATCGTCAATGTCGCAAGCATCGAGGCGAGCCGGGCGGCACCCAATTTTGCGGTGTATGCGGCGTGCAAGGCGGGAATGCTCAGCTTTACCAAGTCGATGGCGCTCGAGCTGGCGGCGCACGGCATCCGGGTCAATTGCATCGCGCCCGATCATACGGTGACGCCGGGCAATCAGGGCAACCGTGCCGGTCCCGTCGATCGCGCGACCTGGCGAACGCGCCCCGACAGCGAGGTCGACGCGATGAACCGCCTTATCCCGCTCGGCCGGGAAGGGGTGGACATCGAATGCGGCGACGCCGCCCTCTTCCTGTCGAGCGCGATGGCAAGCTATGTCACCGGTATCCTTCTGCCCGTCGACGGCGGTACCTGGGCTTCGTCGGGCTGGGTGCGCGGTCGCGACGGCAAATGGACCTTGAACGAAGGCTTGTCCTTTGGTGGCTGAAATCGGGCCGGCGCAGCCGCATTGCCGGGGCGCCGCAAAGGCCGTAAAGGCACGATTTGGTCCGCACCGGAAGACGGGGCGTCGGCACAAGGGGCAGGATTTTGCAGATGGATAATGGCAACGTGCGCATCCGGGTTCCGAAGACGTCGGAACTGGTCGCCGACCAGATCAGGGCACAGATCGTGCGCGGCGAACTCCAGGAAGGCGACTCCTTGCCGCCCGAGGGCACGCTGATGGTGAGCCTCGGCATTTCACGACCGACGCTGCGCGAAGCCTTTCGCATCCTCGAGGCCGAAAATCTGATCAGCGTCGTACGCGGGTCGCGCAGCGGTGCGCGCGTGCATCGGCCCTCGACCGAACTCGTTTCACGATATGCCGGCTATGTGCTTGAATCGCAGGGCACGACGATTGCCGACCTTTATGCAGCGCGGCTTGCGATCGAGCCCACCGTCGTCCGCTGGCTCGCGACGTCGAAAGGCAATACCCCCGGAATGGTGCGGGTGAAGGAGATATTGGCCGAGCTCGAGGACATGCTCCAGCCCGAACGCCACGCCGATTTTGTCGACAATATCGCGGTCTTTCACCAGGCGCTCGTCGAGGCGACGGGGAACAACACGCTCGGGTTCATGAACCGCATGCTCCTCAATCTCGCGCGCAACCACCAGAACGATTATCAGCGCCGTCATCCTCGTTCGACCGAGGACAAGCACAAGAGCCTGCGCGCCGGTTTCAAATCCTATGCAAAGCTTGTGACGATGATCGAGGAGGGTGACGTCGAGGGTGCGGTCTCGCACTGGCGCCTCCACCTGCGCAATGCCAATGAAACCTGGGCGCAGCGCGGCGAGGGCGAGCGGATCGTCGACTCCCTGCACCCATGACCAATTTCATCGAAGCGATGATCGCGGCGGCGGCGCGCGTGCCCGCAGCCTCGCTGATCGTCGCATCGGATGTCCGGCCATGCGAAACCACGCTGGGCGAGGTCGTGGCCGCTGGTCGTCGCATGGGTACCCGGATGAGTGTCGCTGGAGTGGCGCCCGACGACATCGTCGCCTGCATGCTTCCCAACTGGCGCGAATGGCTCGTTGTGGCGGTTGCAGCGGCGCAGGCGGGTGCGGTCCTGTTACCCGTCGTCACTATCTATGGCGCGACTGAACTCGGCTTCATCCTGCGCCAGTCGCGCGCCCGATGGCTGTTCACCCCCGATACGTTCCGCGGCGCCGACTATCGCCGGATCGTTGCGGAGTGCGGCGACCTGCCGGCACTCGATCGCCATGTCGCGGTCGGCTCCGATTTCGAAGCGCTTCAGGGCGAGGGGCCGATCGCCGATCCCGCGCCGTGCGCAGCGGACGATCTCGCCCTGCTCGTTTATACGTCGGGGACCACGGCCGATCCCAAGGGCGTTATGCACAGCGCGCGCGGCTTTCTCGTCGAAATCGACTCGATGCGGGCAATGCGACGCGAGCGCGACGATGATGCGGTGATTTCGCCGTGGCCTCCGGGGCACGTCGCGGGCGCATTGTCGATGTATCGCTTCCTGTGTCAGGGTACGCCCCTTGTGCTGATGGACCAGTGGGATGCCGCGCGCGCAGCGCAGCTTATCGACCGGTACAAGCCGACCTCTTCGTCGGGCACGCCGTTCCACCTTGCGGGTATGCTCGCTGCCGCCGATGCTCAGGGCTATGACCTGTCGTCGCTCCGCCAATATCTAGTCGGCGCCGCTCCCGTTCCGCCTTCGCTGATCGAACGATGCCAGGCGCAGGGGCTTGCCGTCTATCACTGCTATGGGTCGAGCGAACATCCGACCGTGACCTCGGGCGTCGTCGACGATCCGCTCGACAAACAGCTGTATACCGAAGGGCGGGCAATCCCCGGATCCGAAATGCGCTTCGTCGACGAGGACGGTCACGACGTGCCGTTCGGGCACGACGGCGAAATCTGTACCCGCGGACCCGAACTCTTCCTCGGCTATCTCGACGCCTCGCTTAACGCGGACGCCTTTCTACCCGGCGGATGGTATCGCACCGGCGACATCGGCCGGCTCGACGCAGATGGCTATCTGCTGATCACCGATCGCAAGAAGGACATCATCATCCGCGGCGGCGAGAATATCTCGTCGAAGGAGGTCGAGGCGTTGTTGCTCGCGCATCCTGAGATCGTCGATGCTGCGGCGGTTGCCACGCCCGACGAGCGAATGGGTGAAGTCGTGCGTGCGTGCGTCGTGCTGGCGCCCGGGGCCACGCTGACAATCGACGAACTGCGCGACCATTTCTTTGCTGCAGGTATCGCGAAGCAGAAGACTCCCGAGCGGCTGACGATCCTGTCCGAGCTGCCGCGCAACGCCTCTGGCAAGGTGCTCAAGCACGCGCTACGCGACGCGCTCAGTTCCGCATGATGAAGCCGCCATCGACGTTGAGCGCCTGACCCGTGATCCAGTCGCCGGCGGGCGAGCAAAGAAGCAGTAACGCGCCGACCAGATCCTGCGGTTCGCCGCGCGGCTGCTTGACCACGCGTGCCATCGCCGCCTGGACGAAGGGACTCTCGTCGGGGGTCAGCGCCTTGCCGGCATCGGACATGGTCATCCCTGGAGCGATCGCGTTGACGTTGACGTTCATCCGCCCGAGCTCTGTGGCCAGCGTTGTCGTCAGCCCGAGCAGCGCGACCTTGCTGATTCCATAAGGCGTCTGCGCCGGAAAGCCGCCCGCCGACAGTTGGTTGACGATCTTGCCGCCGCCGCGCGCTTCGAACAGCGGCACCGCGGCCTTCGAGCAGATCAATGCCCCGGTGACGTTGACGCGCATCAGCCGTTCGAAGTCGGCGATTTCGGTCTGGATCGCCGGCTTGCCCACGGCCTCGACCATCAGCGCGGCATTGTTCACGAGGAGGTCGAGCCCGCCGAACGCTTTCACCGTGGCGTCCATCATCGCGGCGACCGACTCCTCGTCGGCGATATCGACCTGGACTGCAATCGCCTTGCCGCCCTTGCCGCTTATCTCTGCGGCGACGCGTTCGGCGCCTTCCTTGTCGAGGTCGGCGACAACGACGTGCGCGCCGGCGTTGGCGAGGCCGACGGCATAGGCGCGCCCGATGCTGTTGCCGCGCCCGCCGGCACCGGTGACGATCGCGACCTTGCCATCCAAGCGGAATTTTTCGTTGGTGAAATCTTCCATGCTCAGGCCTCCTGCTTCGGGAAGATCGGTGCGCCGACCCCGATCGTCACCGTCTTGTAGTGGAGGAATTCATCGATCCCGGCCTTGCCGCCTTCCTTGCCGAAACCCGAGATGCCGACGCCGCCAAAGGGCGTGTGCGGATTGATCTGGAAGCCGCCGTTATTATAGACGCCGCCCGCGTTCAGCCGCTCGGAAAGGCGATGGACGCGCTGCAGGTCATTCGACTGGATATAGGCGGCGAGGCCATAGTCGCTGTTGTTCGCGATCCGTACCGCTTCGTCTTCATCGTGGAATTTCATGACGACCACAGCCGGTCCGAAAATCTCTATCTGGCTGATTTCGTGGTCGGGATCGGCATCGACGATTAGAGTGGGCTCGATGAAATTGCCGCTGGCGAGCTCACCGCCGCAGCGCCCGCCGCCGAGTTCGAAGACGCAGGCGTTGTCGGCGCGCGCGCGCTCGAACATGCCCAGTATGCGGTCAACCGCCGCCTTGTTGATCACCGGGCCGACCGCGACCGTCGGGTCCATCGGGTCGCCGACCTTGAACTGGTCGATGATGGCCTTCAGCCGCGCGACGAAATCGTCATAGATGTCGGCGTGGACGAGCTGGCGCGTGGGCAGCGCGCAGCCCTGTCCGGACAGGCAGCCGACGGTCCAGAACACCGCGCGCTCGGCCGCTGCCTGAACATCGCAATCGGGAAAGACGAGGCTTGCCGATTTGCCGCCCAGTTCCATCACACTCGGCTTGATCTCCTCGGCGCACGCGGCGAGAATCTTGCGCGCCGTAATCGGCCCGCCGGTGAAGCTGATCTTGCGGATTTTCTTGTGGCGCACGATCGCTTCGCCGCAATCGGCGTTGCCCGGCAAGATCGACAGCACCCCGTCGGGTAGGCCCGCTTGCTGGCACAATTGGGCGAAGAGTTCGGGCGCGAAAGGTGTGATTTCGGCGGGCTTGCATATGACGCAATTTCCAGCTGCTAGCGCCGCGCACACTTTCATGCCGAGCGAGATCAACGGGCCGTTCCAGGTGATGATGATCCCGACAGTGCCGATCGGCTCAGGCACCGAATAGGAAAATTCGCCGCGCGTGTCGAACGTGCTCATCAGCTCGCCGGTCAGCTTGTCGCACCAGCCGGCGTAATAGCGCGTCCAGCCCACCGCCGTATCGACCCCCCGCTCGCCGACCATCAATGTCGTGCCACCGTCGAGCGCCGCCATTTCGGCGAGCTTCGTCTTGTTCTGCTCAAGCAGGTCCGCAAGACGGTTCAGAATGTCGCGGCGCGCTTCGGGCGGCGTCCGGCGCCAGCTGTCTCGCACCCCCTCGGCCTTGGCGACCGCCTCCTCGACCTCCCTTGCGCCCGCGAGCGGGATATCGGCTTGTACCGTCTGGCGGACCGGGTGCAGATGTGGGTGCGTCCCGCCGGTTCCCGTCTTTCGCTGCTCGTGCCCCAGATGGAGATGCACCGCGGGTGCTGCGCTTGTCATATCTCGTCTCCCAATGATGATTGTCAGGCGTTCCACGCCAGATGCAGATGTTCGAGCGCCATCACGCTGCCGCCGCGGCAGGTGTCGTCGCCCTTGTCGACTTGGCGGAAATGCCCGATGCGGCCGAACCAGGCGCGATAGAAGACGATCAGTTCCATCCGCGCGAGATGCAGGCCGAGGCAGGTGTGGATTCCCGACCCGAATGCGGCGTGCCGGTAGAATTGGCGTTCGATCGAGACCTCCTGGGGGTCGGGATTGAGCGCTTCGTCCCAGCCGACAAGCGGCAGCGGCGCCAAGATGCAGTCACCGGCGCTAAGCCGCGCGCCTTCGAGTTCGGTGTCCTGCACCACATAGCGAGGCGTGGCGACGAAAGCATAGCGACGCAGCAATTCCTCGACGAGATCGGGGATGATCGCCGGATCGTCGATCGCGCGCTGGCGCAGCGCCGCGTCGTGCGCGAGGTGGCGCATGCCGAAGCTCATCGCATTGGTCACCGTGTCCAGCCCCGCGAGGAACATGAGGAAGCCGACCGACATCAGTTCCTCGAAGGTCAGCTTGCGCCCCTCCATATCGCTGCCGATGATCTTCGAGATCATGTCGTCTCGGGGCTCGGCCATGCGCTGCTGGATCAGCGCGGAAAGATGACCCACGATCGCCTGTGCCAGATCGTTGCGGTTCTCGTTGCTCGCCTGCGAGTGGAAAAACCCGGTGACAAGCTGCCGGAATTCTTCGAACTTCTCCATCGGAAAGCCAAACAACTCCATGAAGACAGCGACGGGCAGGCGCGACCCGACCGCCTCGACGAAATCGCATTCGCCCCGAGCGATGACGTCTTCGAGCAACTGATTGGTCCAGGCCGAGATGCGCTCTTCGAGCGGTTCGATCGCCTTTGATTCAAAAAATGGGCGCAGCAACTGGCGATAGGGGCGATGCTCGGGTGGGTCGAGCATCTCGGGAATCATCTTCGGCTGGTCGGGATTGGGCGGGATCGACAGATAACGGCTCGAGAAAATCTCGGGATGCCGCACCACATGCTGCACCGACGCTCCGGTGTTACACACCCAGTGCCCACCGTGCGCGCTGGTCCAGAACACCGGCGGGGCCGTTTCCTTCAGCTCCCAATAGCGCGCGTGACAATCGGCGAGCACGCCGGGGTCGGCAATATAGTCGAACTCGAACACCGGCGACCGCGCTGGTTGCGCTTGCGACTCGCTCATCTATCCTCTCCTCTTGAGTGTAAGTAAACGAGCGTTTACATAGTGAGTCAACGGGGAGAACTCATGACGGCGACAATCGAGGGCCCGGCGCGCGACGCGCAGCGAACGCAGCAGGCGATTCTCGATGCTGCCCAGCAGATTTTTGCGGAAAAAGGCTTTGCCGCGACCACGGTACGCGACATCACTGCGCGCGCCGGCGTGAACCCGTCGCTGGTCAGCCGCTATTTCGGTGGCAAGCTCAAGCTGTTCGAGGCGGCGCTCGACGCCGCGCTTGACGCACGGCTCATGACCGACCTGCCGAAACCCGATTTTGGGAAAAGGATTGTCGCGCGCTTCGCGGACGAAGACGGGCGCGTCAGTCCTCTTCCAATGCTCTTTCGCGCCGCCGCCGATGCCGAGGCGCGCGAAGTGGCGCAGCACCTGTTGCGAGAGCGGGTTTTCGAGCCGCTCGAGCGCTGGATCGGCGGTGCCGATGCCGCGGTTCGCGCTGCAAGGTTCATGATGGTTTCGCTCGGCTTTTTCACCTATCGCGACCAGTTGCCGCTTCGGGCATTCGCGGGCGCGATCGATCCCGATCTTCGCCGGTGGCTCGAAGCGGAATTCCAGGCGATCGTGGACGACTGACATGGCATCAGTTGCCGCGCAGCATCTGTTTGGCGATATTGAGCAGGTGGATCTGGCTGGTCCCCTCGTAGATCCGGAACACCCGCGTGTCGCGATAGAAGCGCTCGATTGGCCGTCCCTTCACATAGCCCGCGCCGCCGAATATCTGGACCGCCTTGTCGGCGACCTCCGAACAGATTTCGGTCGAGAAATATTTACACAGGGAGACGTCCATCGTGACGTCTTCGCCGCGATCGCGTTTGCGCGCGGTTTCGAGAATCAAGGCTCGCGCCGCCGCGATCTTGACCTTGCAGTCCGCGAGCATGGCCTGGACGAGTTGATTGTCGCCGATTGGCCGTCCGAACTGTTCGCGCTCGCGGGCATAGGCGACCGCTTCGTCGAGCATGCGAATCGCCGGACCGGTTGATAGTGCCGCTAGATTGATGCGCTGCTTGTTGAGGACCTTCATGACCGATCGAAAGCCGACGCCCGGCTCGCCGCCGAGAATTCGGGATGCCGGAACGCGGCAATTGTCGAGACGGACTTCACCGATTGGGGCTCCGTCTTGCCCCATCATGGGGGTCGGATCGCTCGTCGACAGGCTGGGAGTTCCGCGTTCGATCAGGAAAGCGCTGATCCCCTTGCCGCCGCGAGGGCTGTCGTCGGTCCGCGCGAGAATGGTAAAAAGACCGGCTATCGGCGCAAGCGTGATGAAGCACTTGCGACCGTTGAGTATGTAATCGCCATTCGGCTGCAATTCGCCGCGCGTCTTCAGCGCCGTCGCATCGGATCCAGCCTCGGGCTCGGTGAGCGCCAGACAGCCGATCAGCTCACCCGAAGCGAGCCGCGGCAGATAGGCCTGACGCTGGGTCTCGGTGCCGTCTTGAATGAGCGCTTCCGACCCGACGCCCGCGTTGGTTGCGCCGACGACGCGATAGGCGATGGCTCCTTGCGCCAGCTCCATGAAGGCGCGTGCGAGGCGTTCGGTGCCGAGTTCCAGCCCGCCATAGCGCTTGGGGATGCTCCAGCCGAACGTGCCGAGCTCGCGCAGCGCGGTCCAGACCGCGTCCGGCACGGCGGCGTCGCGTTCGGTTCTGGCCTCATTTTCGAGCCCGACGCCGCGCACGAACGCTCTTATCCGCTCGATCAGGGAGGCGAAGTCCGCTGGGCTCATGTCACCCCTCCCGCCTCGGCGAGCAGCACCGCCCGGTCCGCCGGGGCGATGAACTGGAGCAGGTGGGCGCGCTTGAGGCACAGATGGGGTAGCGCCTCGTCGGTCATGCCGATACCGCCGTGAATCTGGATGTTCGACCGGCCGTTGTCCAGCGCGGCCCGATCGGCGAGGCTCTTGGCCGCGGCGATGTGGAAAGCCGCGTCGTCATTGCCCGCATCTAGCGCGCAGGCGGCATAGCAGAGCTGTGATCGCGCGGTGGCGGCACGCACGGCCATGTCGGCGCACATGTGCTTGATCGCCTGGAACCAACCAATCGGTCGCTCGAACTGTTCGCGGATCATTGCATACCCCGCCGCCATGTCGCGCGCCGCGTCGGCGCAGCCGATGGCGAAGGATGCGGAAAGGAGCTGGAGGTGGAGCGCGGCGGGGTCCCCGATCGGATCGACGGTGGCGGGAATTTCGACATGTACGACGCTCGTCGAGGGATCGAGCGAGTCTAGGCCGCGCACTGATCTGCCCAAGGCAAATTGGCCCAGCCGTCGATCGAACAGGCCGAGCGCGTGGGTGGCCTCTTGGCCGTCGAACACGCGCACGAAATCGGCGGCGGGCAGAGCGAGCGCGACCTTGCCTTCCTTACCTGCCCACCGGGCAGCAACCACGCTGGACAGCAACGCGATCGGGGCGAGATGCCGACCGAGTTCGGCAAAGACGAGGGCTTCGGTCGCATGGTCGAGGCCCACTTCGTCCGCGGCCATCGCGGTCCAGCCCATCGCCTCGAGCTCCGACCACAACTCCGTCCGCCGCGAACGCGATTCGTCGAGGGGCATGTGCGCGCGGCACCAGTCGGCGGTGGCGGTCACGACCGCTATCTGGTCTTCGTCCGGCGTCAGGTCCATCGGGTCACCTCGACTTCGGCAGGCCGAGCAGGCGCTCGCTGATGATGTCGCGCTGGATCTGCGCGCTGCCTCCCGCGATTGTTGCAGCGAAGCCTCGAAGATAATCGGCCACTGCATCGTCGTCGCCGTACTGGAAGTCGAGTATGTCGGGGCCTTTCAGCAGTACTGCCATGCGTTCCAGTCGCTGTCCGAGTTCGGAGGTGAAGAGGCGGATCACCGACGCCTCCGGCCCCGGCTGGCCGGTGCGCACGACCTCGGAAATATTGCGATAGGTCATCGCCCGGACCGCCGCGACCTCGGCGCGCATCTGCGCCAGCTGGTCGGCGATGCGATCGTCGGCGATCATCCCGTTCGTGCGCGCTGCGGCGATCAGTTCGGCGATTTCCTGGCTCTGCTTGACCTGATCGGCGATGAACCCAGTGCCGCGCTCGAAGCTCAAGGTCGACATTGCGACCTGCCACCCGTTGCCAAGCCCGCCGACGACATTCGCCAGCGGGATGCGCACATCGTCGTAAAAGACTTCGGCAAATTCGGTCTGTCCCGACATCTTCTTGATCGGCCGCACGGTGATCCCCGGCGCGTGCATGTCGCATATGACCCAGCTCAGACCCCCGTGCCGCCGCGATCCGTCTTCGGTGCGCAGCACCAGCTCCTGCCAGTCGGCGACATGCGCGAAGCTCGTCCATATCTTCGATCCGTTGACGATCAGCTCGTCGCCTTCGATCCGGCCGCGCGTGCGTATGCCCGCGAGGTCGGATCCCGCGCCGGGCTCCGAAAAGCCTTGGCACCAGATTGCTTCGCCTTTCAGGATGCGCGGCAGGTGCCAGGCCTTATGCTCTTCGCTAGCATTGAGGATCAGCGTCGGCCCACCATGGTTAATGCCGACGAAATTGGCGCCGATCCACGGCGCTTGCGCTTTCGCATATTCCTCCAGCCAGATGACCTGCTGCACGATCGACAGCCCGCGACCGCCATATTCGGCAGGCCAGTTGATCCCCGCCCAGCCGGCGTCGAACAGCTGCCGTTGCCACGCCTTGTCGAAATCGATGGCGTCGGCGGCGTCGAGCGGGCGCCGTTCGGACGGCACGTTGGCGTGCAGCCACGTGCGGCATTCTTGGCGAAACCGCGAGTCTTCTGGAGAGAAGCCGATATCCATCAGCTCTCTTTCCGCGCGGCCCCGATGGCTTCGCCCCTCTTGCGCATTGCGGGGTCGAATCCCGCGTTGCGCATGAGTTCGTGCGCGAGCCCCGCATCGATCGGCATACCGTCGGTATCATAGATCAATCGCTTGTTCTCGGCGTTGCTGTGGCGGCTGTTGCCCAGGATCAGCGTCGCGAGCTCGGCGATCTTTGCGTCGAGGTCGGAATCGGCCACGCAATGATTGGCGAGGCCCATCGTCGCAGCTTCTTCGCCCGAAAAGGGGCGGCAGGTCAGCATCATCTCGAGCGCTTTCGCCTGGCCGATCCGGCGCGGGAGCCGTTGCGACAGACCCCAGCCGGGGACGAGGCCCCATTTGCCGTGCGTGTCTGCGAAGCGTGCGCTCTTTCCGCAGACGATGAAATCTGCCGCGAGCGCGAGTTCGAGCCCGCCGGTGTAACAGCTTCCCTGAACCTTCGCGATGACCGGCTGGCGCAGCATTGTCAGCCGCTCGAGGATCAGCATTTCCTGCCGCAACCATCCGAGCGCGTCGGCGTGCGGCGGCTGCTTGAGGTCGTGCCCGGCACAGAAATGCCCGCCCGCGCCGGTGACGACGACCAGCCCGGTATCGCCGTCATTTTCCAGATCGCGGATATGCGTGCGAAAGGCGCGAAACAGGTCGCGGTCGATCGCATTGCGCTTGTCGGGCCGGTTGAGCGTAAGGGTGCAGATGCCGTTGGCGTCGCTGCGGAGGACGAGCGCCCCGCTCATGCGCCGTCTCCCCGCGTTTTGGCGATCGCCGCCTTTGCGCTGCCGCTTTCGACTGCGTGGCGGCCGAACTGCTCGCGGATCGGAACGAATTCGGGCATTACCAGACTGCGCCGCAGCCAGTTTGCGGCGTCGACGACGAGCGTGTGGCCGCTGATATAGGTCGCATAGGGTGAACAGAGGAAGGTCGCCGCCCAGCCCAGCTCGCGCACTTCGCCGACGCGCATTCCGGGGATCGTATTGTCGCCGCGCTCGCCTTCGCGATGCCGCGTCATGTGCGCGGGCAGGTCGTCGTGCGGGAAGCGCCCGGGCGCGATGCAATTGACGCGAATGCCGTCGGGCGCCCATTCGACGGCCAGACTCTGCGTGAGGTTGGTTACCCCCGCCTTGGCCGCCGCAGAGTGCGCGGTTCCCGGCCCACCGGTCCAGCTATAGGTCGCCCCGATGTTCAGGATCGCGCCCGGCTTGCCGGACGCCAGCCGTCGCCGCGCGAATTCGCGGCTGCAATTGTATGTGCCGTTCAGGACGATATCGACGACGGTGCGAAAGCCGTTCGGCGACATTTCCTCGGCGGGCGCCGGGAAATTGCCCGCGGCATTGTTGATAAGCACGTTGACCGGGCCGAGCGTCGTCTCGATTTCGTCGAATGCATGTTCGATCGCCTCGGGATCGCGTACGTCGCAGGCCACGGCGATTGCTTCCGCGCCGACCGCGCGCATCGCCGCCAGCCCGGCGTCGAGATGGTCGGGCTGGCGGCTGAGTATCGCAATCTTCGCGCCCAGTCGCGCGAACTCGACCGCCATGCCCTTTCCGAGCCCGGTGCCACCGCCGGTAACGGCAACAACCTGTCCGTCATAGGTTCCGTCGGGGAGCGCTTTCGCGCCGAGAGGGGGAGGGGATGGAAGCGCCACGCTATTTCCCCCGATACTGCGGTGCGCGCTTCTCGCGGAGCGCGGCGCGGGCTTCGCGATAATCGTCGGTCTGGAAGAGATAACTTTGTGCATAAAGTTCGGTGCGCGTCCCGGTGCGGATTGCCGAGCCGTGCATCAAATTGACCATTTCCTTGCCCATCGCGAGATGGATCGGCGGCTTGGCTGCGATGTCGTGCGCAATTTCGAGCGCCCTCTCGTCGAGGTCTTGCGGCGATACGAGGAAATCGACCGCCCCCCATTCGAGTGCGGTGGCAGCGTCGATCGGACGCCCGGTCAGCACCAGATACTTGGCACGCGACGGCCCGACGAGCGCGGTCATCATCTGCGTGCCTCCGGTGTCGGGCAGCACGCCATAAAGAATTTCGGGGAGCGCCATCTTCAGGGTCGTGTCGGCGACGCGAATGTCGGCGGCGAGCGCAAGTTCGCACCCGCCACCGATCGCGCCGCCTTTCAGCGCCGCGACGATCGGCTTGGTTGACTCCTGCATACGCAGGCGCCCTTCCTGCGCGCGGCGAACGAAATGAAAATCGCTCTCGTCGCGCGTGCGTTGTCCGAGCACCGCGGTGTCGCGGCCCGAGCAGAAGCTCTTTCCCGCAGCGCGGATCAGCACCGCGCGCGTGGCCTCCTCGTCCAGAGCTTCGCCGAGCAGTCGCTGGAATAGCGCGGACATCGCATCGTCCATCGCATTGTGCCGGTCAGGCCGGTTCAACGTCAGGATCCGCAACCCGCCGTCACGCTCGCTCAACACCAGTTCGGACATGTCCGCTCCCAATTTCTTTTCGGCAGGGCTTGCACCACTTGTATAACTAAGTCAATTATGTCGAAGCGATCAGGGAGAGGCGAATTGAACGAACTTGGCGGAAAGACGGCCCTAGTCACCGGCGCCTCGCGCGGCATTGGCGCCGCCATTGCACGCCGGCTCGCAGGCGCGGGGGCGCATGTCGCGATCAACTATTCGGGCAGCCGCGACTCCGCCGAAAAGCTCGTCTCGGAAATCGAGGCGGTGGGTGGCCGGGCCTTCGCCGTTCAGGCTGACGTCGGCAGGCTTGCCGGAATCCGGTCGATGCTCGATGCGTGCGACGCAAAGTTCGGAGGCACGCCGAACCTCGACATCCTCGTCAACAATGCGGGCGTCGGGGGCGCGGGCGACACGGGCAGCCTTGCCAAGTGCGACGAGGAACTGTTCGACCGCATGATTGCGGTGAACCAGAAAGCGCCGCACTTCATCACCCAATTTTGTTTGGAGCGCCTGCGCGAGGGCGGGCGCATCGTCAACATCGGCTCGCTCGGCGGGCGCTCGGCGCTGCCGCCGTTCGCGGCCTATGCAGCGACCAAGCGCGCGCTCCAGAGCCTGACCATGTCGACTGCGGGCATCGTCGCCTCGCGAGGCATCACCTGCAATCTCGTCGCTCCGGGCGCGGTCGACACCGAATTCAACAACGCGTTGCTCGAAAAGCCCGGTTGGGCGGAAGCGACCGCGAAGCTGACCCCGATGAAACGCCTCGGTGTGCCCGAGGACATCGCTGGCGCGGTGATGATGCTCTGCCGCGACGAGGCGCATTGGGTGACCGGACAGATTGTCGAGGCAAGCGGAGGGTTGTTCCTGTGAGCGATCTCGCAGGCAAGACCGCGCTAGTCACGGGCGGTTCGCGCGGGATCGGCGCGGCGATCGTGCGGCGTCTCGGTCAGGCCCGCGCGCACGTCGGGATCAACTACATCGGCAGCAGGACGGCGGCGGAGGAGTTGGTCGCGGAGATCGAAACAGCAGGTGGCAAGGCCTTTGCGGTTCAGGCGGACGTCTCGTCGCTTGTCGGAGTCGAAGCGCTCTTCGCCGCCTGCGATGCAGAATTCGAGGGGGCGCCCAATCTCGATATTTTGATCAACAATGCGGGCGTCGGTCGTGGCGGGCGCGACGGCACGCTGAAGGGGGCGAGCGAGGAGCTGTTCGACGCTCTGCTCGCGGTCAACGTCAAGGGGCCGCATTTCGTGACGCAGGCGGCGCTCGCGCGCCTTCGTGACGGCGGTCGCATCGTCAATATCGGATCGATGTCGGGCAAGGTCGGGCAACCCTTTGCTGCGGGCTATGCCATGACCAAGCGCGCGATCCAAAGCCTGACCTTTTCCACGGCGCTCGCCGTCGCGAAGCGGCAGATCACCTGCAACTGCATTGCGCCTGGGGCGGTGGCGACCGATTTCATCGCAGCTTTGCGGGCGCAGCCTGGCTGGGACGAGGCCACCGCAAGACATACGCCGATGGGCCGGATCGGCGAGCCGGAGGATATTGCCGGCGCCGTGATGATGCTGCTCGGCGACGATGCGCGTTGGGTCACCGGGCAGGTGATCGAGGCGAGCGGGGGGCTTGCGATCTGATGGCGCTGATGACCGAAAAATTGCGCGCGATCATGGCGCTTGATCCCGAACGGACCGAGATCGATTTTGAGGGACGTGACTATAGTTGGCGGCAGATTTCCGACAATGTTCGAGCCATCGAAACTGCGCTCGCGGCGATGGGACTCCCCCCCGACGCGCGCGTCGGTGTGATGTTGCGCAACCGGCCCGGCCACGTCGCGGCGATCGTCGCAGTGCTTTCGACTGACCGCTGCCTTGTCACCTTGAACCCCATCCTTCCCGATGCGCGGCTCTATGCGGATATTGAAGGCCTGGGGTTGCCAGCCGTGATTGCCGACGCGACCGATCTGGCACGGCCCGGTCTCGCCGACGCCTTGGCGCGGGCGGGATCTGCGGTCGTCGAAATCGGACCTCGGCTCGAAGGCGTGCGAGTGATCGACAGCACTCCGCGGGACGCGAACCGGAGCTCACCCGGCGTCGCGATCGAGATGCTCACCAGCGGCACGACGGGGCCGCCCAAGCGCGTGCCGCTCAGCCGTGACGCCTTCGACGCCAGCTTTCGCGGATTCACCCGCTACGAGCGCGGACGCAGCTTCGACGATCCGCCGCGGCTCAATTCGGGCTGCACGATGATCGTCAACCCGCTCACCCACATCGGCGGCATCTATGGCTGCATCGCCGCGCTCGCGGCTGGGCGAAAGATCGCCTTGCTCGAGAAATTCTCAGTGGAGGCGTGGGTCGGCGCGGTGAAGCGCAACCGGCCGGCGGTCGCGCCGGCCGTCCCTTCGGCGGTCCGAATGCTTCTCGACGCCGACGTCGATACCGCAGATCTGGCGAGCCTTAAATCGTTGATTTCGGGCACCGCGCCGCTGTCTCCCGATCTCGTCGATGCCTTCCTCGCCAAATATGGCATTCCGATCTGTGCCAACTATGGCGCGACCGAGTTCGCCGGGGCGGTCGCGGGCTGGACCATTGACGATTTCCGCAAGCTCTGGTCGCAGAAACGCGGTGCTGTCGGGCGCGTCCACGCCGATATCGAGGCGCGCGTTGTCGATTCCGACACCGGCGCGATCCTGCCGGCCGGGACCGAAGGCTTACTCGAGCTGAAGGGGCGGCAGCTCAACAACGACTTGCAATGGCTCCGCACGACCGACCGCGCCGTCCTCGACCCGGACCGCTTCCTCTTCATCAAGGGGCGAGCCGACAACGCGATTATCCGCGGCGGGTTCAAGATCCATCCCGACGACGTGGTGCAGGCGCTCAACACTCATCCCGCGGTGCGCGAGTCTGCGGTCGTCGGCGTCGCGGACGAACGGCTTGGCGCAGTGCCGGTGGCAGCGGTCATTCTTAAGGATGGTGCCACAATTCCCCGGGATGACGATCTCAAGACATGGCTCAAGCAAAGGCTGATTGCCTATCAGGTGCCAGTCCACATCCGCTTCGTCGCCGATTTTCCGCGCACGCCGTCGATGAAGCCGTCGGCGCCCGGGCTGCGCGCACTCTTCGAGGAGGCCGGATGATGGAAGATTTCTCGGGCAAAACGCTGATCGTGACTGGCGGCGGCAAGGGGGTCGGGCGCGGCGTCGGAAAGGCTTTCGCAGCCGCGGGCGCAAAGGTGATGCTCGGCGCACGAACGCTTTCTTTCGCCGAAGAGGCGCAGGCGGAGATCGAAGCTGCAGGCGGGATCGCGCGCTGCTTCGCCGCCGATATCGCGCGCCACGCCCATTGCCGTGCGCTCGTCGAGGCGACAGTGGAGGCCTTTGGAGGCGTCGATATCATCGTCCATGCCGCGGCCGATATTCCGCACGGAGGGCTTGGCGACGTCGATGATGACCGGCTCGAAGCGGGGTTCGCGAGTATCGCCAAAGCGGCTTGGTGGCTGCTTGATGCCGCGCGACCGCATCTCGCCAAGGCGCGGGATGGCGGCCGTTTTATCGCGATCGGGTCGATCAACGGCACCTTCAACGTTGTTCCGAACATGACAGCTTATGGCATGGCGAAGGCTGCGCTCGATGCGTTTGTCCGCGCCGCAGCGGGCGATGTGGTGGGTGATGGAATCACGGTGAATGCGATCAATCCGGGACTGGTCGCCAGCGACCGGGCGAAGGCAGTGCTCGGCGAGGACGGGCTCGCTGCCTATGGAGCGAGCGTACCCGTCGGGCGCGCGGGCACGCCCGCGGACATAGCGCATGCCTGCCTGTTTCTAGCTTCGGCGCGCTCCGACTATATCACCGGTACGACGATCAAGATGGACGGCGGCTCGACCGTTGCCGCGTCGACGGGACGCAATGAAATCCTCCAGGAACGACTGAAGCTCCAGCGCGGAAGGACGAACTGATGGATTTGGGCATCGAAGGAAAGGTTGCCCTCGTTTTCGGGGGTTCGAAGGGGATCGGTCTTGGCTGTGCCCATCAATTTGCGCGCGAGGGCTGCCGGGTCGTGATCGCGGCGCGCACGCAGGCGACGATCGATGCCGCCGTGGAGGAGGTCCAGACGTCCGGAGGCGAGGCTGTTGGCGTCGCGGCCGATTGCACGACCAAGGAAGGGATCGCCAAGGCGATCGCGGCGGCGGCCGACGCTTTCGGTCCCCCCGACATATTGATCTTCAACGTGGATTCGGGACCCAAGGGCGCGTTTCTGGAGGTCGATGACGACACGTTCGCGGCGGCGAATACCAACAATGTGATGGCTTTCCGCTGGGCGGTGCAGGCAGTGGTGCCGTCTATGCGCGCGGGCGGATGGGGGCGCATCCTGACCATCGGCACCAATTCGGTGAAGGCGCCGCATAGGAAGCTCGCGCGCGCCGCACAGAACACCTATCGCGTTGGCGCGCTCGCGCTGTCGAAAACGCTTTCGGCTGAGCTCGGTCCGATGGGTATCACGGTCAACACGCTCGGGACCGGTGCGATCGAGACGTCTCAATTCGTCGAGGTCTTCTCGAAGATCGCCGCCGAGCAGGGACAATCCTATGCCGAGTATATCGCACAGCGGGTCAGCGCCTTCCCGGTGCGCCGCATGGGCAAGCCCGAGGACATGGCGGCAGCCGCCGCCTTTCTCTGCTCGGACTGTGCCGGATATATCACCGGCCAAGTGCTCGTCGTCGATGGCGGCAATCTCGAAGTTCTGCAATAATTAGCAATCGAAGGAAGAGAGGCGATGAAGCTCGACAATACTATCGCGGCAGTGGTCACCGGCGGGGCCTCTGGCCTGGGACGTGCGAGCGCCGAAGCGCTCTCGGCGGCGGGGGTGAAGGTTGCGATTTTCGACGTGAACGAGGATGGCGGCAGGGCAGTGGCCGACGCGATCGGCGGGATATTCTGCAAGGTCGATATCACCAGCGAGGACAGCGTGGTTGCCGGTTATGACGCGGCGCGCGCGGCGCACGGGCAAGAACGCATCCTCGTTCACTGCGCCCAGATTTCGAAGGGCGGCAAGACGGTTCGCTATGACAAGGCGAGCGGCGGCTATGTGCGCTATTCGAGCGACGATTACGCATTTTCGGCGCAGGGTATCCTCATCGCCAGCTATCGCCTCGCCTCGCTCGCTGCGCTGGGCATGGCCAACGCCGAACCGCTCAACGAGGATGGGGAGCGCGGGGCGATCATTCTCACGGCTTCGGCGGCCGCTCAGGACGCGCAGATCGGGCAGGTCGGCTATGGGTCGCTGAAGGCGGGCGTCAACGGACTGGTGCTGCCGATGGCACGTGACCTGATGGACCTCGGCATTCGCGTCAATTCGATCATGCCGGGTATTTTCGCGACGCCCCCGATGCTTGCCGTGAAAGACAAGGCGCCCGCCATTTTCGAAGGGCTCGCTGCGTCGGTCCCCTTCCCGAAACGGCTTGGGAAGCCTGAAGAGTTCGGCAGCCTGGTCCTCGAACTTGCGCGCAATACATATTTCAACGGCCAGAATTTGCGGCTGGATGGTGCCATCCGCATGCCCCCTAGATAGGAGTCGCGCATTGAACGCCCCGCAGCAATTTCCCTTCGCGCGCCAATCCGCCGGACCCGCCCCGCTTCGCCGCCCGGGTTCGATCCGGCGCACGACCTCTATCGATTCGGACTGGCCGCAAGGATTTGGTGAGCCTTGGGTGATGACGGGTCTTGCGCGCGACTTCCTTACGCCTTTTGCCGAGGAGCCGGTCGAACTGTCGCGCGGCGGCTTTCGCATCCTCGCTTCGCCGGCACGCGAGATATTGGAGATCGCTATAGAGCCAGGCCATACGCGGGCCGGCGAGATGGTTGGTGTGCGCGCGGGCGGCGCCAGCCGCCAGGCGCTCGCGACCGTGCTCGGCGACCTGCGGGGCACGCCGACCTTCCAGCTTCTTGATGACTTCGCGGGCGCCAGCCTCGTCGCGGGATGGATATGGTCGCGCTGGACCGAAGACTGGCACGCTCGCATGGCGAGCAACCGGCTTAAATCAACGGCCGGCAGCAAGGGCCGCATGATCAATATCTGCACGGGTTTCACCGAAGGCGGCAGCTCGCTGACCGCAGATGGCAGCGTCGACCACAGTGATCAGTCGTCGACCGAAGTCGGTCCGCTGGTC
>CAZSMB010000003.1:0-5770 GCA_964607625.1 uncultured Sphingopyxis sp.
GTTATCAGACGTGATAATTGTTTGCAACGGGTGAACCGATGAACCTCGACTGGAGCGATGCCGAACGGGCCTTTGCCGAAGAGATGCGCGCGCTGCTGGAGCGCGAGCTGACGCCGGAGCTGTGCGCCGGCGCCGAAGGCATGACGAGCGTCTATGCCGACCATGCCATATCGATGGACTGGCAGGCGCGGCTGCACGCGCAGGGGCTGGCGGCACCGCACTGGATGCCGGGTCATGGCGGGCGCGACTGGAGCGCGGCGCAATTCTATCTGTGGGCGCGCGAACGGGCGCGCGCCGGCGCGCCGCCGCTGTCGCCAATGGGTATCCACATGGTCGCGCATGTCATCGCGGCCTTTGGCACCGATGCGCAAAAGGCGTATTTCCTGCCGCGCATCCTGAGCGGGGAAATCTTTTTTTGCCAGGGCTATTCGGAGCCGGGAGCGGGGTCGGATCTTGCGGCGCTGCAAATGCGCGCCGAGCCCGACGGCGACGATTTCCTGCTCAACGGCTCGAAGATCTGGACCACGCACGCGGGCGAGGCGAACTGGATTTTCTGCCTCGTCCGCACCTCGAAGCACGACCGGCCGCAACAGGGCATCACCTTCCTGCTCGTCCCGATGGACCAGCCCGGTGTCACGGTGCGGCCGCTGACGATGATTTCGGGCGAGACGATCCAGGCAGAGGTGTTTTTCGACAACGCCCGCTCGGCCCGGGCGAACGTGATCGGCAAGGTCGACCGCGGCTGGAGCGTCGCCAAATATCTGCTTGAGTTCGAACGCGGCGGCGCCGCCCATGCCCCGGCGCTCGCCATGCGGGTCGACGCGCTTGCGCGCCGGGCGGCCGAAACCCCGGCGGGGGATGCGATGCTCGGCGACGATCCGGTGTTCGCGCACAAGCTCGCGCGAGCGCGCATCCGGGTCGACGTGCTGGAGATGATCGAACTGCGCCTGCTGTCGGCCACGGGGCAGGGCGAAAGCGTCGGCGTGATGGCGTCGCTGCTCAAGATCATGGCGACCGAACTCGCGCAGCATATCACCGAACTCGGCTATGAAGCGGCGGGGCCGGCGGGTCTGGCGTTTCAACCGCATGGCGCCGCGCCCGGCGCGGAGGTGCCGGCACACAGCCCGCCCGCCGACGGGCATATCACCGGCGCGCCGTGGCAGGCGGTGGCGCCGCTGCGCTATTTCAACGAGCGGGCGGGGTCGATCTATGCCGGATCGAACGAGATCCAGCGCAACATCCTGGCGAAAGCGGTGCTGGGGCTTTAGCCCCCAAGGGGGCAGAGCGAGCGCCGACCCTGGAGTTCCGACCCTAGACGGCGATCGCCATCGCCGCGGCATAGCGTGCGACATGCGCGTCGCCGGTGCCGAGCCGCTGCTCGATTGCCGTCGCGCGCTTGAAATAATGCCCGACGCGAAGCTCTTCGGTCATGCCCATCGCGCCGTGCATCTGTACCGCTTCCTGCCCGATCTGCCGCAACGCGTCGCCGATGGTCGCCTTGGCGGCGGCGCTCGCGCGGACGTCGCCGGGCCTCAGCGCGGCGAGCATCGCCGCCGCGGCGATCTGTTCGCGCAGCAGCAGCATGTCGACCATGCGATGCTGGAGCGCCTGGAAACTCGACAGCGTCCGGCCGAACTGCCGCCGCTGCCTGGTATAGACCAGCGTGTCGTCGAGAAGCACCCGCGCGAGCCCTGCCGCCTCGGCACAGGTCGCCGCAATCGCCGCTTCGATCCCGGCCGCAAGCGCGGGTTCGGCGTTCACGCCGCTGCCGATCTCGCGCGTGCCCGCAATCCACAGTCCGTCGAGGACGAGGTCACCCGCGGGCATGTCGTCGATCGTCGCATAGGCGTGAAGCTTGTCGCAGAGCGTCGCACCGGGCAGCGCGAACAGGTGCAGCGTCCCGTCGCGGTCGCGCGCGGGGACGATGACCTCGCTTGCCTCGGCGGCGAAGGGCACCGCGATCTTGCGTCCGGTCAGCGTCCAGCCGTCGGGGGCGGGCTCGGCCCGCGTGCGGATCGCGGCGATGTCGCCGCGTGTGTGCGGTTCCTCTATCGCGGTGACGATCAGCGCGTCGCCCCGGGCGATCGCCGCGGCCCGCGCCGCGTCGCCGAGTGCGAGCAGCAGCGTTGCCGACAGGATATGGCAGTCGATGAACGGGGTCACCGCAAGCGCGGCGCCAAGTTCCTCGGCGACGATCATCGCCGCGACGCGCCCGCCGCCGAAGCCGCCCGCGCTTTCGGGCAGCGGTGCCGCGCCGACGCCGATCGCAGCATCGATCTCGCGCCACGTCGCGAGCTGCGCCTCGGCGCCGCGCATCGTGCGGCGTGTCTCGAACGGCAGATGCTGCGCGAGGAAACGCGCGAGAGAATCGCGCAGCAATCGCTCTTCATCGCTGAATTCCAGGTTCATGCGGCCGTCTATGCGCCCCCTCCGCGCAATTATCAAGCCTGATAATTTCTGACCAGTCCGGCGAGCAGCGTCTCGACCGTATGACGGCGATACCGTTCGTGAAGCGCATCGTCGGCATGCGGCTTGCCCTCGAACACCACCTGCAAGGTCAGGCGGTTCGAATAGAGGCCGTCGGCCGCCCCGATCGTGTTGAAATAGAAGAGCTTGGGGTCGACGTCGCGAAACTCGCCCGCCGCGATCCCTTCTTCGATGATCCGCGCCTGCGCTCCGGCGATCTTCTTCAGCAGCTCGTCGCCGATGTGGCGCACGCGCTCGGGCTCGGCATCGCGGACCATATATTGGATGAGGCGATTGAGGTAGGGGATGCGGTAGTAGGTATCGAGAATGCCCTCCAGATGGATACGCATCCGGTCGGTCGCGGTGACGTTGAGGCGGAAAAGCGCGTCGAGCTGGCGGATCGCGCGCAGCACGTCGCGATCGAGAAGCGCCGCGAGCATTCCTTCCTTGTCGCCGAAATAATAGCGGATCATCCCGTGATTCACCCCGGCGTGCGCCGCGATCTCGACGATGCCGACGTCGATCTTGTCCTGCTCGCGCATCAGCGCGCTCGCCGCCTCCAGCAAGGCGTCGCGGATCGATCCGCGGGTTCGGCTTTCCACTTTGTCACGCTGCGTCGCCATCGTCGCTCCTTGCCCCCGAAAGACCATCTCGCCGCGCAAATTGCAATTGCTGTTGCAATATCTATCAGTGGTGATAACTATCACGTCTGATAAGAATCGCAAATCGGGAGGGTATGATGACGAGGATCGCGCGGTCTGTGCTGTTCGCGGGTATCGGTCTGGCGGCGCTGGCGGCGACGCCGGTGCGGGCGCAGGAGGCGGAGGACGACACGCCTGCCGCGTCGCCGGGCAACGACGTGATCGTGGTGACGGCGCAGCGCCGCGCCGAAGCGATCAACGACGTCGGACTGTCGATCCAGGCCTTTTCGGGCGACACGCTGGAAAATCTGAGGGTGACGTCGACCGAGGACCTGCAGGCCGTGGTGCCGAGCCTCAACGTGTCACGCGGGTATCAGGGCATTCCGATCTACACGCTGCGCGGGATCGGCTTCAACACGATCAACCTGTCGGCGACCTCGACCGTCGGCACCTATCAGGACGAGGTTGCGCTCGCCTATCCGTTCATGAACAGCGGGCCGGTCTACGACCTCGAACGCGTCGAGGTGCTGAAGGGGCCGCAGGGCACGCTTTACGGCCGCAACACGACCGGCGGCCTCGTCAACTTCATTTCGGCCAAGCCGGTGTTCGGCGAATTGTCGGGCGGGGTGACCGTCGAAGGCGGCAGCCAGCAGACGCTGAACAGCGAGGGCCACCTCAACATCCCGCTCGGCGACGCGATGGCGGCGCGCATCGCCTTTCGCACCGAGGACAGCTGGGAAGGCTGGCAGCACAGCATTTCGCGCGACGAAAAGCTGGGCGAAGTCCATCGCTATGGCGGTCGCCTGACCCTGACCGCCGAGCCGGTCGACGGAATGAAGATCGAACTGGGCGGCAATTTCTGGATCAACAAGTCCGACACGCTGGCCGGGCAGGCGGTCGGGTTCACCCCGAACACCGATCCCGACAGCGGCACGGTGTTCAGCCTGTTCAACGCCCCCGGGCTTGCCGACTATGTCGCTGCGAACGGCACCAGATGGGATTCGAACAGCGCCGACTGGGCGCCGCAATCGGTGCGCGGCGCCGACATCGGCATCGGTCCGGGCATCGACGGGCCGCTTCGGGAGGACAGCGATTTCATCGGGTTGCGCGGCCTGATCCAGTTCGACCTGACGAGCGACCTCAGCTTCATCTCGCTCACCGGCTACAACCGGGTCAAGCGCAACGCCAAATATGACTGGAGCGGCGCGCCATACGAGATTCTGGTCCAGCACGCCGAAGGCAAGATCGAGAGTTTTTCGCAGGAACTGCGCTTCCAGGGATCGACCGGCCCCGCCGACTGGGTCGTCGGCGGTTATTATGCCAAGGATACGCTGACCGACACCAACCAGACGCTGCTGGGGCAGAATGCCAATGTCGGGGCGATCCGCGCGCTGATTTTTCAGCTCGACCTGTTGAACTCGCCGTTCAACTCGCCGGGCTATACCGCGACCGACGTCGCGCAATCCTTCCGCACCTATCGCGACCAGGCGGCGTTCGATACCGAAACGTGGAGCCTGTTCGCGAGTGCCGACTGGCAACTCGCCGAGACGCTGAAGCTCACGACCGGCGTCCGCTACACGAAGGATCGCCAGGACTATGAGGGCTGCTCGCGCTCGATCGGCGATTCGATGCTGCCCAACGTCAACCTGTTCAACCGAGCCTTCTTTTTCCAGGTCTATGGCGCGTTCACCGCGCCGATCACGACCGATCAGTGCAACACGTTCGACGTCGATACCGGCACCTTCGGCCCGGTCACTTCGACGCTGATCGAGGATAATGTCGCGTGGCGCGGCGCGCTGACGTGGGAGCCCGCCGACGACGCGCTGCTCTATGCGTCGGTGTCGCGCGGCTACAAGTCGGGATCGACGCCGGTCAACGCCGCCAATATCGCGACCCAGAATCGTCCGGCGCGGCAGGAGGAGCTGACCGCCTATGAGGTGGGCACGAAGCTGGGCCTGGCGAACCGGCGCGTGAACCTGAATCTCGCGGCCTTTTATTACGATTATCGCGACAAGCAGCTCGCGGTCTATTTCGCCGACCCGATCTACACGACGCTGTTGCGGCTCGACAATATTCCCAAGTCGCGCGCCTATGGCCTCGACGGCGATGCCATGTTCCGCCTGACCGACAGCCTGACGCTCAATCTCGCCGCGACCTGGCTCAAGACCGAGATCCAGGGCTATGTCGGGATCAACGCCGCGGGCCAGCCGCTCGACTATGACGGCTATAGTTTCCCGTACAGCCCGAAATTTTCGGGCGCGGCGACGATCACCTATGACGCGCCGGTCGGCGACACGCTGGGCATCCGCGCGATCCTCAACGGCCGCTACCAGTCCGGGACGCAGAGCACGATCGAGGATTTCGCGCCGCTCGCCATCAAGGGCTATGGCATCCTGAACGCCAGTCTTGGCGTCCATGACCTGGACGGCAAATGGGATGTGTCGATCTGGGGCCGCAACATCACCGACACCTATTACTGGATGTCGGCGGCGACCAACGCGAACACGGCGGTCCGCTTTCCCGGTCGCAGTCCGAGCTACGGCGTCACGGCAAAGTTCAACTTCTAGGGTCCTGACCCTCGGTGCCGGCTGGCGATGCCGGCGGGGGCCTCCTCTCGGGCCTGGGCGGGGCGCCGGCGCACGATGGGGCCGCGCCCCGCCGCC
>CAZSMB010000003.1:5870-28048 GCA_964607625.1 uncultured Sphingopyxis sp.
CTCCTCTCGGGCCTGGGCGGGGCGCCGGCGCACGATGGGGCCGCGCCCCGCCGCCCCGCCGCCTTGTCGCCTTGTCGCCTTGTCGCCTTGTCGCGCGGGCGACGGTTTTTCGCAAACGACACGCAATTCCCGCTTAATCGCGTCCTTTCGCCGCCGTTAACAGGGGCGAAGGATATTGCCATGGTCAGTTCAATCGCCAACAGCCTGGGCCTCGGGTCCGGGATCGACACCGCCCAGATCATCTCCGACCTGGCCGACGCGTCGCGCCAGCCGAAGATCGACCGGATGACGACGCTGACCCAGCAGAACCAGACACGGATCAGCGCGGTGGCGCAGGCCCGCTCGGACCTCGAAGGCTTCGCCGATTCGCTGAGCCAGATGGTCGAGGACGGGACGCTGCGCAGCACGCCGACCGTTTCCGACGACAGCGTTCTGACGGCGACCGCGCGCGCCGGATTGCAGGCCGACAGCTTCGCCGCGACGATCGAAGTCACCCAGCTGGCGCGCGCGCAGACCGCCTATTCGGCGGTTGTCGCCGACCGCGAGGCGGCGATCGGGCAGGGAACGATGACGCTGAGCGTCGGCGGCACCGATTACGCGATCTCCATCGATGCCACCAATGACAGTCTGAACGGCCTCGCCGACGCGATCAATGCCAGCGACAGCGGCGTCACCGCATCGATCATCGCCGACGAGGGAGGTTATCGCCTGATCGTCAAGGGACAGACCGGCGAAGCGAACGGCTTCACGTTGGCCGCCGACGCCGGTGCGGATCCGGGCCTGTCGGCCTTTTCCTATGGCGCCGGCGGCAGCATGGCGCTCGGCCAGGCCGCGGCCGATGCCCGGTTCACCATCGACGGGGTGTCGTTCAGCCGCGCGACGAACATCGTCGACGACGTCGTCCCGGGCATGTCGCTGACGCTCAAGAAGGCGGCACCCGGCCAGCCGGTCGATATCGGCGCGAGCCGCCCGCTCGACATGATCCGCCAGACGGTGAATGATTTCGTCGCGGTCTATAACCAGCTCAAGGAAAGCCTGTCCTCGGCGTCCAGCCTGTCGGGCTCGACGATGTCGCTGCGCCAGCTCGAATCGACGCTGGGCGGTCTCGTCGGCACTGTCCTGACCAGCGATCCCAACATCAACAAGCTGACCGACATCGGCATATACACGACCAAGGACGGCGTCCTCGCGGTCGACAGCGACAAGCTCGAAAAGGCGCTCGCCGCCGATGCGGGCGCCGTCGAGGCGCTATTCAACCCGCGCCGCGATGCGACGCACAGCGCGACGAGCGACCCGGGCATTGCCGGCGCGCTCGACGCGATCCGCGACGCGGCGGTCGCGACCGACGGCGTGCTGACCCGCGTCGGCGAATCGCTCGACGCGAAGAGCGAGGCGCTGGCCGAACAGCTCGAAAAGATCGAGGAGCGCGAGGCGACCTACAAGGCGCGGCTCGAAAAACAGTTCAGCGGCCTCGACGCGAAGCTCGCGGCGTTCAAGGCGACGCAATCCTATCTCGAACAACAGATCGAGATCTGGAACAACCAGTACAAGAACTAGGGCTTCAGACCGTGCCAGCCACCGCCTCGACCGTCCGGGCAACGGGCCTCTATCGTCGTTTGCAGCACGAAAGCCGTGCCGCGGCCGCCGATCCCGTCGAACTCGTCCAGATGCTCTACGACGAGCTCGAGATCGCGGTCGGCGTCCTCATTGCGATGGTCGGACAGGGCCAGCGTGTGTCGGCGACAGACCCCGCGCACCGGGCGCGGTCGATCCTCATCGGGCTGGATGTCGGGCTCGATCGCGACGCCGGTGCGGACGTCGCCGATTCCCTGTCGCGCGTCTATCGCAGCATGCGTCGCAAGCTCGACGATTCGGTCGCGGCGAACAGCGCCGAGGGCTTTGCCGAGCTGCTCGCCGGGGTGCAGACGATCAGTGCCGCGTGGAGGAAGATCCGCGAGGGCTGACCCGTCGCGGCAGATGGCCGGGCGGGCAACCCGCCCGAAAACAAGTCGCACCCGGCCGCCCTAGGTGGGGACGGGCGACCGGGTGACTTGAAAGGGGTGGACCAGTACCCCTTTTTCAGCAGAGCTGAACTATGGCGGCTGCCGGTCAGGCGGCCTGTTGTTGCTGCACGCCGTATTTGCGCATCTTCTCGATCAGCGTCGTACGCTTGAGCGACAGAAGGCGGGCGGCTTCGGAAATGATCCCGTCGGCGAGATCGAGCGCGACGTGGATCTGTTCGAGTTCCATCGATTCGATTTCGCGCTTCAGGTCGATCGGGCGGCCGGGCGCCGGCGATTTGGGGAGCGCGACATGGATCGCCTCTGCGATGTCGGCGACCGCGAGCGGTGCGCTGGCGACGGCCAGGCGCGGCGCGAGCGCGGCGGTCGGGTTCAGGAGCAGGGCGACATCCTCTGCGCCCAGCGTTTCGCCGCCGTGGAGGACGCTGGCACGCTCGACGAAGTTGCGCAGTTCGCGGACGTTGCCCGGCCAGTCGTGCTGCATCAGCAACGCGATCGCGGCATCATCGAAGCGGCACTTGGCGTCGCCGGGCATCTTGCGCTGGAAGTGGCGGATGAGCGCCGGAATGTCCTCGACGCGGCTGGCCAGACTGGGGACCTGGAGCACAACCACGCCGAGCCGGAAGAACAGGTCTTCGCGGAACTTGCCCTCGGCGATCGCGACACCAAGATCCTGGTGCGTCGCCGAGATGACGCGAACGTCGACCTTGCGCATCTCGCTGCTGCCGACGCGGACGATCGTCCGGTCTTCCAGCACGCGGAGCAGCTTCACCTGCATGTCGAAGCGCATGTCGCCGATTTCGTCGAGAAAGATGGTGCCGCCGTCGCTCGCCTCGAAATGGCCGATACGGCGGGCGGTGGCGCCGGTGAACGAGCCCTTTTCATGCCCGAAGAGTTCGGATTCGATCAGCTCGCCCGGAATGGCGCCGCAATTGATCGCGGAAAAGGTCTTGCCGGCGCGAGCGCCTTCGTCGTGGATGGCGCGGGCGACGAGTTCCTTGCCCGAGCCCGACGGACCGCAGAGCATGACCGACGCGTTCGAGCGCGCCACGCGGCGGATCATGTCGCGCAGATGCTGCGCGGCGGCGCTGTGGCCGATGATCAGCGTTTCGAGCGCGGCCTGGTCGCCGCGATTGTGCGTACCCTCGGTCATTGTCATCTCCACTGCGCCCCACCCAGTGGCGCCCCCTTCGATGACCCCGGATATTGAGCGAAATGGTAAACAAGACCTTTACCGTATCGGCATAACCCCTTCAAAACAAAGGGTTATTACCAAAATGGAACTATTGGCCCCGGAACTGCGTCGTTAACGATCCGATATGCTGCCAAAATGGCATTAATTGTCGAGCGGGAGGTCCCAGCCGAGCGTGACGGAGATGCGGCGGTTGCGCGGGTCGAGTCGATTCGACGGGACATAGGGCTCGCGATCGGCGACGCCTTCGATCCGTGCGAAACGGTCGGACGCGACGCCGCGGAACGCCAGATACTGCCGCGACACCTCGGCGCGTTCGACTGACAGGCGCCAGTTGTTGGTGCCGGCGCCGGCCGACCAGGGGGCCGAATCGGTATGTCCGCGGATCATCAGCTGGTTGGGAAGCCCCGTGACCGTCTTTGCCAGCTCGGTCAGGATGCGCGAGGCCTCGGGCGTCAGCTGGCTGGTGCCGAGAACGAACATCGAAAAATCGGCGTCGTCGACGATGTCGATGCGCAGCCCTTCGCGTGTCTCGGTGAAACGGATGTTCGGAGCCAGCCGGCGCAGTTCGGCCTTGTCCTTCACGGCCTGCATCATCGCCTTTGCGAGCTGCTGGAACTTCAGCCGCTCGCGCTGCCGCCCCATCGCCTCGCGCGGGCCGCCGGTGGCGTCGCGCGGGATCGTCATCGACTTGGTGCCCGTCTGCGCCGCGCCGTGCGGATATTTGTCGGCGGCAACCAGCGAATCGCCGCCGAACAATCCGTTCGACCCGGCGGTATCCTGTTTCGCCTGGACGATCGTCGGGGCAAAATAGTCCGCGAGCGCCTTGCGCTGTTTCTCGGTGGTCGCGCCGAGCAGCCACATCAGCAGGAAGAAGGCCATCATCGCCGTGACGAAGTCGGCATAGGCGACCTTCCACGCGCCGCCGTGATGGCCGCCGTGCGCCTCTTCGATCACCTTCTTGACGATGATCGGGCGCAGCGGCGTATTCGGACGCGCGGCCATCAGCGCCCCCGCATTCCGTCGAAGACTTCGGCAAAGCTCGGCTGGTTGCTATGATCGACGCCCGAGCGCGCGGCCTCGATCACCAGCGGCTGCGGGTGGCCGTGCAGCGAGGCGATGATGAGTTGCTTCACCGTATGATAGATGGCGGCGTCGCTTTCGATCACCGTCTTTGCGCGCGTCGCGAACGGGCCGACGAGGCCATAGGCGAGAAGCACGCCCAGGAAGGTGCCGACGAGCGCCGACCCGATCATCGCGCCCAGGATTTCAGGCGGCTTGTCGATCGAGCCCATCGTCTTCACGACGCCGAGCACCGCCGCGACGATGCCGAGCGCGGGGAGCGCATCGGCCAGGCTCTGCAGGCCCTCGGCGGGCTTGATCGCATGGTGGTGGTGGTTCTTGACCGCATTGTCCATCACCTCTTCGACCGCATGCGGGTCGAGCGTTCCCGAGGAGACGACGACCAGGCGCAGCGTGTCGCAGATCAGGTGGACAAGCGTCTGGTCCTTCAGCAGCTTCGGATATTGCTGGAAGATCGGCGAACTCGACGGGTCCTCGATATGCGGTTCGACCGCCACGGGGCCTTCGGTCCGCATCATCTTCATCAGCGTCGATACGAGCAGGATGACGTCCAGATAGTCCGACTTCTTGTAGGTCGGTCCCTTGAACACCTTGCCCAGTCCGCCGGCGAGCGCCTTCAGGTCGGTGCCCGAATTGCCGATGATCAACGATCCGACGGCGGCGCCGCCGATGATCAGCATCTCGTGCGGCAGCGCGTGGAGCACGGGCTCGAGATTGCCGCCGGTGAACGCGAAGCCCCCGAAGACCAGCAGGATCAATACAACGATGCCGATGGCGGGAAACATGCGCAGTCAACTCCAATCGGGGCCGTCGGGCCCCGGCAAATATCCGGGCGTCGGGATGATTAACGGCAGGCGCGGCCGAAGATTGAGGGGATCAGCCCAAAATATCGAACAGCGTCTGGCGGTTGATGCGCGAGAAGGCGGCCTGCGCCGCCTCGAGCGTCAAATTGGTCGCATTGAGCTGCGCGATCGCAACCGACAGGTCGGTGTCCTCGACCGTCGAGCGTTCGTCCGCGAGCGTGATGCCGCGGCTGGCGAGCCCGTCGCCGATGCGATCGAGCCGCCCGCCCGACAGCCCCAGCGCGGCGTTCTGATCGGCGACATGGGCGATGCCCGTCGCCAGCGTGTCGAGCGAGGCCCCCATTGCGGTCGAATCGCCGGCCGCGACCGCGCCGGCGGCGTCGCGCACCATTGTCGACAGGCTGTTGCCGTCGACGACGAAGGCGTCGGCGGCCGACGGCACCGGGGCGAAGGTGACGTCCGAATCGAAGCGCATCACCTTGGCGTCGGCGGTCGCAAAGATCGGCTCGCCGTTCGAATCGCGGGTCGCGGCGAGGGCGTCGATCTCGTCGGCGATCGCCGCTAGTTCGGCGGCCACCGTCGAACGATCGTCGGCATTCATCGACCCGCTCGCCGCCGACAGCGTCAGTTCGCGCGCGCGCGCCATCAGGTTCGACGTCGATTTGAGCGCGCCGTCGGCCTGCGAAACGAGCGCGGCGGCGGCGTCGACATTCTTCTGCCAGCTCGCCATGCTCGCCTGCGCCTTGTCGATCGTCGCGACGCGGCGCGATCCGACGACGTCGTCCGACGCGCGCTGGATGCGCGTGCCGCTCGAAATCTGGACCTGCAGCCGGTCGATCTGGTCGGCGAGGGCGGATTGGCGCGCAATTTCGCGCGTCATGCGATTGCCGGTGGCGTTGATCATCTAATCAGTCTTCCTAAACCGAGTTCAGCAGCGTCTGCATCGTTTCGCGCGCGACCTGGATCGTGCGCGCGGCGGCCGAATAGGCCTGCTGGAACCGCAGCAGCTCGCCGGCTTCCGTGTCGAGGTCGATCTCGCTGACCGCCGATCGCGCGGCGGTGGCCGCGTTGGCGCGGGTGGTCGCGGCGGCGTCCTGTGCCCGTGCCGACGCGGTTGCCTGCGCCTGTTCGGCGACATGGCCCGCCCACACGGATTCGGGATCGTTGCTCCCGCGCATCGCGCCGAGGGCGAGCATGTTGCCGTTGCTGCTCGTGGCGTCGGCCACCGCGACCTCGTCGGCGCCGAGCGCGGTCGCGGTCAGCGTCGCCGCGCTTGCCCCGGTGAACAGCGCGGCGCCGGCATTGCCGTCGGCGTCGAAGCCCGCCTGGTGCGCGGCGTTGAGCCGGCCCGCGAAATCGGCGGCCATGTCGTCGAGCGCGGCGCGTTCGTCGGCGACGTGCACCGCCGCTTCCGACAGCCCGGCGAGCGAGCCGGTCGCGGTGGCGAGGGCGCCGCCGCCGTCGATGCCGAACGTCAGCCGACCGTCGGAATCGGCGGCGACCGAAATCGGATGGACCTCGCCGCCGCCGACGAGCAGGTCGCCGCTTCCCGACGCGCGCAGCGTTGCCGCGCCGCGGTCGTCGAAGCTGATGTCGACCCCCGCTTGCGCCGATATCTCGTCGAGCAGGCGGTCGCGCTCGTCGAGCAGGGTCGCTTCGCCGGTCGATCCGGGCCGCGCCTTGCGCAGGCCGATATTGATCTGTTCGAGCGCGTCGAGATTGGCGTTGAAGGCATCGACCTCGCTCGACGCCGCGTTCGCGATGCCGTCCGCCATGCCCGACAATTGTCCCGCCGCCGTGCGAAAGCCGGAAGCGACGTCGTCGGCGGCCTGGAGGAACTGGCTGCGCAGCGTCCGGTTCGCCGGATCGGCGGTCAACTGGTCGGCGGTGGTGAAAAGCTGGGTCAGCCCGGTCGCGATCCCGTTGGTGTCGTCGCTCAGCGCCGCTTCGACGCGGTCCATCCAGTCGAGCCTGGTGGCGGCGCGTTCGGCATCGCCGCTCGACAGGCGCGCGTCGGCGATCAGCCATTTGTCGACCGACCGGCTGATGCCGTTCATGTCGACGCCGCCGGGATTGACGTTCGCGCGCACGAACGGCGTGTCGCCCGCCGACTGCGCGCCGCGCAGTTGCAGCGTGCGCCGCGCATAGCCGGGCGACTGTGCGTTGGCGATATTGTCGCCGATCGTCACAAGCGCTGCCGAATAGGCTCGCAGCCCGCTGGCGCCGATGCCCAGCAGGTCGCTCACTGGACGCGGCCTTCGCTGGCGCTCGCGGCGGCGGCGCGGCCGCGGAACTGCGCCTCGACCATCGATGCGATGCCGAACTGGCGCATGGCGGCGATCGAGTCGGCGGTCCTGGCGTCGGCCATCTCGCGGAAATTGTCGGTCGCGCTCGACCCGAAGATGTCGTCGCCGAGTTTCGCCTGGCGCATCGAGGCCATCAACTGGCGCAGGATCACCGCTTCAAAGGCTTCGGCCGCCTTGCGCAGCCCGCCGTCGTCGCCGCCATTGCCCGACAGGCGCGGGGTCGCGGCGGCGGGAAGCATGGCGCCGACCGGCGCGGAAAAGGATGTCGTCGTCATATGATCACCAATTCGGCTGTGAGCGCGCCCGCTTGGCTGAGCGCTTCCAGGATTGCGACGAGATCGCCCGGCGGCACGCCCATGCTGTTGATCGCATCGACGAGCTCGGAGAGCGAAGCGGTGGGTTTCATAAGGAAGGCGGGGCGATAGTCCTCGCTCGCCTGAATGTCGCTCGACGGTTCGACCGCCGTCTGGCCGCGGCTGAACGGCGCGGGCTGCACGACGGTCGGCGATTCCTTGATCGACACGGTCAGCTTGCCCTGCGTCACCGCGGCGGTGCCGACGCGAACGGCGCCGTTGATGACCACGGTTCCGGTGCGTGCGTTGACGATCACCTTCGCCGGCGGTTCGGCGCGCACGACGTCGAGATTTTCTACCATCGAGATCAGGCGCATGCGATCGTCGCCGGTCCCGCCGGTGCGGATCGAGATGCTGGCGCCGTCGACCATCGCCGCCGCGCCCTGGCCGAGCGCGCTGTTGATCGCGTCGGTTACGCGCTTCGCGTTGGTCGCGTCGAACTGGTGGAGGTTGAAGAGCAGGTGGTCGCCATAAGCGAAGCCGGTGTCGACCGCGCGTTCGACCGAGGCGCCGTTGGCGATGCGGCCGCTCGACGGGACGTTGACGGTCAGCTTCGACCCGTCGGCGGCGTCGACGCCCAGTCCGCCGATCACCAGGTTGCCCTGCGCCATCGCATAGATCTGGCCGTCGGCGCCATAGAGCGGCGCGAGGACGAGCGTGCCGCCGCGCAGGCTTTTCGCCTTGCCGATCGCCGAAACGGTGACGTCGAGGCGCTGGCCGGGCTTGGCAAAGGGCGGCAGATCGGCGGTGATCATCACCGCCGCGGCGTTCTTCAGCGCCGGGTTCACGCCCGGCGGTAGCGTCAGGCCGAAGCGCGAGACCGCGCCCTTCATGCCGAGCGTCGAATAGTCGAGGCTGTCGTCGCCGGTCCCCGCGAGCCCGACGACGATGCCATAGCCGGTCAACTGGTTCGAGCGCATGCCCTGGAACTGGCCCATGTCCTTGATCCGCGCGGCCGAAGCCGGCGACACGGAACCGACGGCGAGCATCAGCAGGGCAAGAAGGGCGAGGATGGGGGTCCGGGTCACGGTGTCGATCCTTGTTCGGTGCGTCGGTCAGAAGGGGCTGATGATGGAGAAGAATCGCTGCAACCAGCCCTGGCGGCTGGCGCGGGCGATCTCGCCCTTGCCCACGTAACGGATGTTGGCGTCGGCGACCCGCGTCGAGGGGACGCGGTTGTCGGGGCCGATATCGATCGCGCGGACGATCCCCGAAATCTGGATCCGTTCGTCGCCGCGATTGAGGGTGAGCAGCTTTTCGCCCTTCACCAGCATCGTGCCGTTCGGATAGACTTCGGCGATCGTCACGCTGATCTCGCCGGCGAGCTGGTTCGATTGCGACGCCTGGCCCTTGCCCGAAAACTCGTTGCTGCCGCCCATGCCGATATCGCTGGGGTTGAACAGCGACAGGGGCCCGGTGGTCGGGGGCGACAGGCCGATGCTGCCGCCGCGCTCGGTGCCCGCGGCATTGCTTTTCGATGCGATCGTTCGCTCGACGAGCTGGATCGTGACGATGTCGCCGACCCGTCCCGCGCGGCCGCCCGAGGTGAGCGGGACATAGCCGCCCTGAAAGATCGATCCGTTCGCGGGCACGGCGGCCTGCGGCGCCGGCGCGGTCGGGGCAAAGGCCTCGTCGGGGATCTTGTCCTTCGCGGCGGCTGCGGCCGGCAGTGCGGCAAGAACGAGGATGAGCGCGCTGACGCGGCCGGTGTTGAATCGACGGCGCCACACCCGATCCGTTGGCCCTGAGCTCGTCGAAGGGCTGTTCTTTCTTTTGATGTCGCCAGAAGAAGAACGGTGCTTCGACAAGCTCAGCACAAACGGATAAGATATAGCGCGCGGTGCGCTAGAGAGTCTGCGTCGCATTTTTCATCATCTCGTCGCTGGCCTGGATCATCTTCGAATTGACCTCATAGGCGCGCTGCGTCTCGATCATGTCGACGAGTTCCTCGACGACGTTGACGTTCGATCCCTCGAGCATTCCGCCGCGCAGCGAGCCGCGGCCTTCCTCGCCCGCGGCGCCGACCTGCGGCGTGCCCGAGGCGGTGGTTTCGACGAGCATATTGTCGCCGATCGCCTGCAGTCCCGAAGGATTGGCAAAGCGGGCGATCTCGATCCGGCCGAGTTCGACCGCGTCGGCCTGTCCGGGCACGGTCGCCGAAACGGTGCCGTCGCTGCCGACCGACAGCGCGGTCGCGTCTTCGGGAACCTGGATCTGCGGGATCAGCGGCTTGCCGTCGGAGGTGACGATCGTCCCGTCCTGGGCGCGTTCGAAATTGCCCGCGCGGGTATAGCCGGTGCGCCCGTCGGGAAGCTGGACCTGGAAGAAACCGGCGCCGTCGATCGCCATGTCGAGGGCGTTGCCGGTGGTCGCGAACGTGCCTTGCGTGTCGATACGCGAGGTGCCGGCAAGCTGGACGCCGGTGCCGAGGTTGAGCCCGGTCGCATAGCGATTGTCGGCCGATGCGGTCGCGCCCGGCTGGGTCATCATCTGGTACGACAGCGTCTCGAAATTGGCGCGGTCGCGCTTGAAGCCCGTGGTGTTCACGTTGGCGAGGTTGTTCGCGATCACCTGCATCTTGAAGCTCTGGGCATCAAGGCCGGTCCGCGCGACGTGCAAGGCACCGATGGTCATGGTCGTGTCTCCTTAACGGGGCAGCTGCATCAGGTTCGCGGTCGCGCTGTCCATTTCGCGCGCGTCGCTGATCAGTTTGAGTTGCGAATCCCAGCTCTTGCTCGCTTCGATCATCTCGACGAGCGCGGTGGTCGCGGTGACGTTCGACCCTTCGAGCGAACGGGTGACGACCCGCGCTTCGGGGTCGTCGGGAAGAATGCCGCCGTTCCGGACGCGGAACAGGCCGTCGAGACCCTTGACCACGTCGGATCCGGCAGGACTGGCAAGGCGGAGGCGATCGACCTGCTGCGGATTGTCGGCGTCGCCGCCGGCGGGAACGATCCACACCCCGCCCTGTTCGTCGATCTGGATCGAATCGGCGGGCGGGATGGTGACCGGTCCTTGCGTTCCCTGGACCGGGCTGCCGTCGCCGGTGGTAAGCAGGCCCGAGGCCGAAAGCATCAGGTCGCCGCGGCGCGTATAGGCTTCCTCGCCGTTGGGCGCCTGCACCACCAGCATCGCGTCGCCTTGCATCGCGATGTCGAGGTCGCGACCGGTCGCGGTGATCGTACCGGCGCGCATGTCGGCGCCGACCACTTCCTCCGACGACACGGCGCGGCCGCCGACGCCGCTGCCCTGAAGCCACAGCGACTGCGCCTCGGCGATTTCGCCGCGGAAGCCCGGCGTGTTGACGTTCGCGAGGTTGTTCGCGATCGCCGTCTGCCGGGCCTGGCTGCCCCGCATCGCGGTAAGGCTGGTATAGATGACGCGGTCCATGGCTGGGCTCCGGGCTGGCGGCGGTTACGCCGGTCAGTTCATGTTGATGACGGTCTGGGTCAGCGTCGATGCGCCCTCGATCGCCTTGGCGTTGGCCTGGAAGTTGCGCTGGGCCGCGATCAGCAGCACCAGCTCTTCGGTGATGTCGACGTTCGAGCGTTCGAGCGCGCCCGAACGGACCGCGCCCATCGCGCCGCTGCCCGGCGAATCGATTGTCGGCGCGCCGCTTTCGCCGGTCGACTGCCAGTGGGCGTCGCCGACGGGACGCAGCCCCTCGGTCGCGGGGAAGGACGCCATCGCGATCTTGCCGAGCATCTGGTTCGACCCGTCGGCGAAGGTCGCGGTGACCAGGCCGTCGGTACCGACCGAGACGTTGACGAGCGCCGCGTCGGGATCCGACGGCGATGCCTTCGGGATCACGAGGTCATAGCTGGCGCCCAGGCTGGCGTCGGTGACGTTGCCGTCGGCATCGACCGGCAACAGCTGCAGCGTCGACCCCGTCGTGTCGACGACGCTGCCGTCCTCCAGCGGGGTGAAGGCGCCGTTGCGCGAATAGGTGACCGCGTTGGTCGGCGGCGCGCCCTTCACGACAAAAAAGCCTTCGCCGACGATCGCCATGTCGAGCGTCTTTTCGCTCGTTTCATACGACCCTTGCGTGAACTGCTGGGTGATGCCGTTCAGGCGCTGGCCCTGTCCCGCGATCGTCTTGGTCGACTGGCTCGGCGACGAGGCAAAGATGTCGCCGAACTGCGCGGCGCTGCGCTTGAAGCCGATCGATCCGGCATTCGCGATGTTGTTCGAGATGACCGACATGTCGGTCTGGGCGCCCTTGAGGCCCGAAAGCGAGGTATAGAATGACATGCGACTTATCCTTCCTGGGTGGCTTCGGTTTCCGCCGTCGCCGGCGTGTCGGTGGCGGCGCGGATCTGTTCGAGCAGCGCCGTCTGCGCGGTCAGCTGTTCGGAGATTTGCGTCAGCGTCGCGTTGGTTTCGCTGACCCCGGCCAGGCTGGAGAATTGCGCCATCTGGGCGACCATATCGCTGTTATCGACCGGGTTGAACGGGTCCTGCTGCGACAGCTGCGCCGTCATCAGCCGCAGGAAGTCGCTCTGGCCGAGCTGCGGCGTGCTGAGCGTCGTCGTCTGCGCCGACGTGCCGGTGCCGTTTACGGAATCGATCGCCATGGCTTATTGTCCCAACCGCAGGGTTTCGTTGATCAGGCCCTTTGCGGTGTCGAGGACCTGGACGTTGTTCTGGTACTGGCGCGCTGTCTCGACCATTTCGACCAGCTCGGCGGCGCTATCGACCGCGGCCTCCCAGACATTGCCGTCCTTGTCGGCCAGCGGGTTGTCGGGGTCGTAACGCTTCGAGGGCGCCATCTTGCTGCTCGTCACCTGGTCGACCGCGACGGTCGCGCGGCCGGCGCCGTCCATCACGGTGCGGAACACCGGCTTCATCGAGCGATAGGCTTCGCCTTCGCTGCCTGCGACCGTGCCGGCGTTGGCAAGGTTCGATGCGGTGGTGTTCAGCCGGACGAGCTGCGCCGACATGGCGCGCCCGCTGATGTCGAAGATCGAAAGACCTGCGGCCATCGTCATTCTCCTTTCAGCGCGCGCGTCAGCGTGCCGATCCGGCCCTGCAGGAAGGCAAGGCTGGAGCGGTAGGCGAGGGCGTTTTCGGCAAAGTCGGTCTGTTCGGTCGCCATTTCGACGGTGTTGCCGTCGAGCGACGATTGCACCGGTACGCGATATTCGATCGCGGCGTCGGTCGCGGCACCTTCCCGCGCGAGGTCGAGCGCCTTCGCGAAGTCGAGGTCGCGCGCCTTGTAGTTCGGCGTGGCGGCATTGGCGATGTTCGAGGCGAGCATCATCATGCGCTGGCTGCGCAGCTGGAGCGCCGTCGCGTGCAGGCCGAAGAGCTTTTCGGAAGCCATCTGTCCATTCCTCCTGTCGATGCGGCCCATCCGGCGGGGGCCGGGACCGGGCGCGCGATCATCCGCAAGATTATCTGCAAGACATAATGCAATGCGCGTGCCAAATGGATATTCCGCCCTGTTTTCGGGGCTTTGGAGTTGCAGGTGGCGGGACACCTGTCGCACGTCGCTGCCGCTCGTCAAAAGATTGACGTCGATCGGCGATGGCCGCCGGAAGCCCGCGCAAAAGCTGATCTGGCACGCATCGTGCACCCATGCCCGCAACCATTTTGGACCGATGAGGAGATGGCCCATGACCCGCCTGACCGCCACCGCGCTTGCCGCGTTCGTTTTCGTCATCCCCGCCGCCGGCGCGCAGCAGGCGAGCGAGGACTGGGGCGCGATCGACAATCTGACGGCGATGGTCGCCGGTGCGATGGGGCGCAACGCGGCGCCGATCGACCGGCGCATCAAGCTCCAGCGCTGTCCCGAACAGGCGACGATCACCGCGATCGACAGCCAGACGCTCGCGGTGCGCTGCGCCTCGCTCGGCTGGCGCGTGCGCGTCCCGATGACCGGCGGCGACGCGGCCGCCCCCGGCCTCGTCCCGGCGAACTATGCCAAGCCCGCCGCGCCGGTCGTTCGCCGCGGGGACAATGTCCGCGTCTCGCTCGACACCGCCAGCTTCTCGATCTCCTATAGTGCGATCGCGTCGGAGGATGGCCGCGTCGGCGACACGATCGCGCTGCGCGGCGACGGCAATCGCAGTGCGCTGAGCGCGATCGTCACCGGCCCCGGCCGCGCGCGGGTCGACAACTGATCGCGCGCATTCGCCGACGGCGCCCGGCCGTCGACCCTGGTTCCGCCTTGCCCGGCGGTGTCGCTTTTCCGACGCCGCCGGGCATTTTTTAATTTTTCCGGACATCGCTTAATCGCCTCGGAGGCGCGCCGTTAAACCTTTCCGAAGGCGCCGTCGATTTTCCGACGGACCGGACTTTGGAGGCTCGCGATGTCGGGAGACAGCAAGATCGGACCGCAGGTGGGGGGCGTGATGCGCGCCGTCGCGCTGCGCAAGATCGGCGCCGGCCAGGCCGCCGCTGCGCGCGGCGCCGCGCCGGTTCCGCCCGCCGCCGAGCTCGTCCCGGCGGCCCGGCTCATCGGCCTGACCCAGGCGCTCGCCGACCAGGCGCCGCCGGTCGATACCGCACGCGTGGCCAGCCTGCGCGCGGCGATCGCCGACGGCAGCTATTCCGTCGATGCGGGTACCACCGCCCGGGCGATGATCGATCATTATCGGGGACGCGCCGAGGCATGATGACCCAGATCGACGATATGCAGGCGCGGCTCGACGCGCTCGTCGCCGCCCTCGACGGACAGGATCCGGGCGCGATCGTCGCGGCGTCCGAGGCGCTCGCGACGGCCGTGATCCTGTTTCAGAATGCGGCGATCCCCGCTGGCGGCGAGGCGCGCGCCCGCGTGCTGATCGGCCAGACGCTCAAGCAGCTCGAAACCGCCGCGATCCGCGTCAACATCCTGAAGAACTGGACGCGTCAGAGGATTGACAACAATCATGCGATCCGCGGTACGGCGCCGCGCGGAGTTGCGCTAAGCTATTGATAACCATCGCACGTCTGCCGTTTTCCTGAAAATGGCACGATGATTGCTGCGGGGTCTGCGAACCAACGCGGAACCCGTATATGACGCCGATCAAATCCCCTGTGCCCCAGGCCGCTGTCGCCGCTCCCGTCATGGATGCGGTGCAGTCGGCGTCGGCGCGCACCGGGATCGATTTCGACTATCTGGTCGATGTCGCGCGCGTCGAGAGCCGTTTCAACCCGACCGCGCAGGCGCCAACCTCGTCCGCGCGCGGCCTGTTCCAGTTCACGCGTCAGACCTGGCTCGCGACCCTCGACCGTCACGGGGCGAGCCACGGCCTTGGCTGGGCGGCCGATGCGATCGGTCGCGACGCCAGCGGGCGCCTGTCGGTGGCCGACCCGGTGCTGCGCGAGCGCATCCTCGCCCTGCGCGACGATCCGGCGGCGTCGTCGGCGATGGCCGCGGCGCTCACCGCCGACAACCGGACCGAGCTTGAAAACCGCTTCGGGCGGCCGATGGAGCCGGTCGATCTCTATCTTGCGCATTTCCTCGGCAGCGGCGGAGCCAAGCGCTTCCTCGCGGGGCTCGAGGCGAACCCCGACCAGCCCGGCGCCGCGATGCTGCCGGAGGCCGCCGCCGCCAACCGGCCGATCTTCTATGCCGGCGACGGCAGCATGCGCAGCCTGTCCGAAATCCGGACGCTCTTCGCCGCGAAGCTCGCCGAAGGCGGCAAGATTCCGAACGTCAAGGCGCTTCCCGATACTCGTTGGCACGTCCGGTCGGGCAGCGTCACCGGCGCCGCCGCCGGCGGCGGGCGCCCTCCGCTCCAGATGATGGACATAGAACCGATGCCCAGGAAACTCTCGATGGATTTCGCTGCCAGCGCCTATCGCCGGCTCGCCGCGATGGGAGGGGACGCATGAGCGCCGCCCTCGATCCGGCGCGGATCGGCCGTGTCGCCGCGACCGCCGCGCTTCCCGCCGGGATGCTCGTGCTGGTCGCGCTGATGGTCATTCCGGTTTCGCCGACGATCCTCGATATCAGCTTCGTCGCGAACATCATGATCAGCCTCGCGATCCTGATGGTCGCGCTGTCGGCCTCGAAGCCGCTCGATTTCTCGGCCTTTCCGACCGTGTTGCTGCTCGCCACCCTCCTCCGGCTTGCGCTCAATGTCGCCTCGACGCGCGTGGTGCTCGTTCACGGGCACGAGGGCACCCACGCCGCGGGCCATGTCATCGAGGCGTTCGGGCAGGTCCTGATCGGCGGCGACTATGTCGTCGGCCTCTTCGTTTTCGTCGTGCTGATGATCATCAACCTGGTCGTGATCACCAAGGGCGCGGGGCGGGTTTCCGAAGTGTCGGCGCGCTTCACCCTCGACGCGCTGCCCGGCAAGCAGATGGCGATCGACGCCGACCTCAACGCGGGGCTGCTGTCTCCCGAAGAGGCGAAGACGCGCCGCCAGGAGGTCGCGACCGAAGCCGATTTCTATGGCTCGATGGACGGTGCCTCGAAATTCGTGAAGGGCGATGCCGTTGCCGGCCTGCTCATCCTGTTCGTCAACATCGTGGGTGGATTGATCCTCGGCATGGCGAGCCACGGCCTTGGCTTTTCCGAAGCCGGCGGCACCTATGTCACGCTGGCGATCGGCGACGCGCTCGTCGCGCAGATCCCGGCGCTGCTGCTCTCGATCGCCGCCGCGGCGATCGTCACCCGCGTCTCGTCGCCGTTCGACCTGTCGGGCCAGATCGGCAGCCAGTTCTCCTCGCCGCATGTGTGGATGGCGGTCGGCGGCATTCTTTTCGCCCTCGGCCTCGTGCCGGCGATGCCGCAGATGCTGATCCTGCCCGCCTCCGCGCTCGCCTTTGCGATGGGCTGGCAGATGAAGCGCGCGGCCGATCGCGCGGCGGATGCCCCGGAACCCGCAGCGCCCGCCGCCGATCCGCACCATATCGAATGGGCCGATGTCAGCGAGGCGAGCGCCTGCCAGCTCGAGGTCGGCTATGCGCTCGTCGCGATGGTCGACGAGCGCAAGGGCGCGCCGCTGATGGGCCGGATCACCGGCATCCGCAAGCAATTGTCGAAGGAACTCGGTTTCGTGATCCCGGCGGTCAAGGTCGCCGACGACCTTTCGCTGCCCGGCAACGCCTATCGCATCTCGGTCGCCGGGGTGATCGTCGGCGAGGACGAGGTCTATCCCAACGAAATGCTCGCGCTCGATTCGGGCGATCTCGTTGCCAAGGTGACCGGGCGGCCGTGCAAGGACCCGACCTTCGGGCTCGACGCGCTGTGGATCCCGAAGGCGGCCCAGAACGACGCGATCGCCGCCGGCTACACCGTCGTCGATCCGGCGACCGTGGTCGCGACGCACCTCAACAACAGCATCATCGCCTCGGCCGCGGAGTTGTTCGGGCTCGACGACGCGCAGGCGCTGATCGATCACCTGAAGCAGCATTATCCGCAACTCGCGGCGAACCTCAGTCCCCAGGGCTATGCGCTGCCGCGGGTCGCCGCGCTGTGCAAGGCGCTGCTCGAGGAACGCGTGCCGCTGCGCGACTTCCGCAAGATCGCCGAAGCGATGGTCGCGCTCGCCACCCAGCAGCTCGGCGATATCGAGCTGGTCGAGGCGGTGCGCCAGCGTATCGGGGCGCTGATCGTCCAGACGATCGTGCCCGCGCGCATGCCGCTGCCCGTCGTGACCTTCAGCCCCGACATCGAGATGCTGCTCAACCAGGCGGTGCGCGCGAACCCGGGCGCCGAATGGCCGTTCGAGCACGGCATGGCGATGAAGATCGTCGAACAGATCGGCGAAGCCGTCGAGCCGCTGCTGCTCCAGACGCGCAGTTTCGCGCTCGTCGCCTCGCCGCTGTGCCGCTCGCCGCTGTCGCGGCTGGTGCGCGCGACCTTCCCCGACGTCGCGGTGATTTCCTACCTCGAAATTCCGCCGATGAAGGCGACCGAGATCGTCGCGACGATCGGCGCCGAACCGGCGCGCCTGACCGCCGCCGCCCCCGACCAGATGAAGGATGAACCGCATGAGAGCTGAGCGGGCCGACCAATTCGGCGCGAGCGCCGCGCCGCACGCACCGGCGCCCCGCCATTTCTATGGCGAAAGCGTCGAGACGCTGGTCGAGGAATATGCGCCGCTGGTGCGCAAGATCGCGTGGCAGGTCTTTTCGCGGGTCTCGCGCACGAGCGAGCTCGACGACCTGATCCAGACCGGGCTGATCGCGCTGATCGAGGCGAGCCGCCACTATGAGGAGCGCGGCTACGCCTTTTCGACCTATGCCTCGACGCGCATCCGCGGCGCGATGATCGACCAGCTTCGCCGCGAGGCCGATGTGGGGCGTTCGGCGATGGTCGCCGGCAAGCGGCTCCAGACGGTCCGCGCCTCGCTCGAACAGCATCTGATGCGGGCGCCGACCACCGCCGAAATGGCAGAGGCCTTCGCGATGAGCGCCGACGAATATCATGCGCTGGAAAAAAGCGCGGCCTATGGACGGTCGACCTCGCTCGACGAGATGATCGACGCCGGTACCTTCCTCGTCGCCGACGACGGCGAAAGCGCCGACGGCGCGCTCGAACAGGCGGAGACGCTTCACGCGCTCGAGGCCTGTATTGCGCGGCTGCCCGAGCGCGAGCAGCTGGTGCTGCAACTCTATTTCTTCGAAGAGCTCAATCTTCAGGAAATCGGGCTGACGCTGGACGTCAGCGCGGCGCGGGTATGCCAGATCAAGCGCGATGCGATGGCGCGGATCGAAGCGATGATGCGCGAGATGACCGAATAGGGCAAAGGCCCGCGTTACGCGGCGCGGCGCATCCGGTCGTTCCAGGCGCGGCCGATCGTTTCGAAATAGCTTTCCATGCGTTCGGCCCCGGCGTCGGTCAGGTGGACGAGCGAGCGGCGCCGGTCGCGCTCGTCGAGCGCGCGCCGGACCAGTCCCTGCGCTTCGAGCGCGGCGATCATGCGCAGACCCGACGACAGCGGGACCCCGGCGCCGGTCGCCAGGTCGCTGGCGCTCAGCTGGCGCTCGTTCGCGCGGGCAAGCATCAGATCGAGCATCATGTCCCAGCTTCCGCCCGAAAGCTGCGCATCGCCGAAATGGCTCTTGCGCAGGCGGCGCATCTGGATGCCGAACGCGATCTGTTCGACCAGCCCGGGCTGCGGTTCGCGCTCGACCGGCAGGTCCGCCAGCAGGGTCAGCGCATCGCCGCGCCCGGCGAGCATGTCCTGTATCTGATCGATCCGAGACTTGATCTCGGCGATGTCCTGGTTCGTGAACTGCTGCATTTGCCGTGCCCCTCAGGCACCACGCATCATGCTCTCGCTTCCACCCTTCGTCCGCTCGATCCGGCCGCGTACAATATGACGAGCAGGATCGGATAGGAAATATACATCGACAGCAGCGCATAGGGCCGCTCCAATATCTCGACGAACATCAGCTTCTGCAGATGGCCGAAAATCGCGATAAGCTGCCAGCCCGTTATCCAGTACGGCCAGAAACGCTGCGTCTTCAGCGCGATGAACCAGAAGCTGGCGAGCGCGACCAGGTCGATCGCGAAGATATTGATTTCGACGTGCGTCCATTGCGGGGTGGGCGACACGATCGTGGTGCAGACCGAGGCGACAAGTGCCGTGAAAGCTGCCCATTTTTCAAGCGGGCCGCCGCGAGCGATCGCGACCCCCACCGTCAACAGCAGCACGGCATAATATGTCGCCACGGTCCACAATGGATTGTCTACCTCGATCCTGGCTTACGATGCCTTGGCGAACGCCGGTGCGGCGATGCCCTGGTCGTTGCTGCCTTCGTCGGTCGCAAGGCTGCTCGGCGGCTTCACGCCGGCGCCGAACATGCGCGTGCCCAGCCCGACCTGCTTTTGCGTCACGGTCAGCGCGAGATGCGCGTCGGTCAGCAGCTGGCGCACTTCGCCGGTCGCGGCCAGCGCGTTGGCGATCTTGGCCATGGCTTCCTGGCCGACGATCGCCGACATGTTCGTGTCGCGGCGCGCGGCGGGCAGCGTCGCTGCGAGCTGGGCAATCCGGATCATCGCCTCGTCGATGGCATCTTCGGCCTGGTGCAATTCGGTGGCGATCTTCTTCGCAGCGGAAACGCGTTCGTTCAGCATATTGTCTGGTCCTTGGCATAAGGAATGCTGACGGATTCCCCCCCGCAGCATTCGGATCGAACATCAGGTCAAAACACGACCCAGTCCGACAAGGATCGAATAGAGGGCGGAAAAGGCCAAAATCGTCGCGAATGCGATCAGGATCGGCCAGATGATCCTTTCCATCAACCCATGCCGGTTCGTCGGCTGGGAAGCAGTTGGAAAAGGCAGGCCGATATCGAAGACCTGCCGCAACGAACTGCGCCCCGTTTCCGCATCACCGGGAGGGGCGTCGTCGCCTAGCTCGGCCAATTGATATGTCAAAGATTGATAGGGAGTAACATTTTCGAAGACACCGTTACTCGCCAAAATTTTCGCGGCATCTATCCTGTTGGATACATTAAGTTTTTTTAAGGCGCGCCGGACGCGTTCGTCGACCGTGTGCGGCGAGACGTCCATGATCCGGGCGATTTCCTTGGAATTTTTGTGCTCGAAAACGTGCCGCAACGTTTCAATTTGCGCGGCCGATAGGAGACTGAGATAATTGTCTGGGTCGCCTTGCACGCCCGATGGCATAGAGCATCGCGAGTCGAAATCAAGTTAGAGAGGTAAGCGATTCGGGTGGATGGGCGAGCGACAGACCGGGCATTACATCGGATAAATCACGGCAAGATGCGGGCTTTTGCGGCGCCCGTGCGCCGTGCCGGATGCGCCGAATTTTTTTACCGTCCCGTTTCGAGTCGGTGCCGGTGACGCGGCTCGGTGCCATATTGGCGGGCGGCGAGGCGCGCCGGTTCGGCAGCGACAAGGCGCTGGCAACCTGGCGCGGGCGCCCGCTGATCGCGCACGCCGCGGCGATCCTGGCCCGGCATTGCGATGCGGTCATCGTCTGCGGCCGTCGGCACGCGCCCGGCGGGCTGCGATGCGTGGCCGACCGTCCGGCGCCGGGCCTCGGCCCGCTGGGCGGACTGTGCGCCGCGCTGCACGAAGCGGCGGCAGCCGGGCAGGAAAGCGTGCTGACGCTCGGCTGCGACATGCCGCTGATCGACGAGACGCTGTTCGGCCGCCTCGCGGCGTTTGACGGCGGCTGCTATCTGGCCGCGGCGCCGATCGTCGGCTGTTGGCCGGTCCGTCTTGCGGCGCCTTTGGCGGACCATCTCGATCGCGGCGGCGACCGTTCGGTACGCGGGTGGGCCGGTGCGGCGGGGGTTTCGGCGATCGAGGCGGGCGGCGCGATCGTCAATCTCAATACGCCTGCGGACCTCGTCGCGCTCGACCGTGCCGCTCAGCCGTCCGGACCCCACGCGCGATAAAAGGTATCGATCGCGGCATCGAGTTCGGCGGCGAGCCGCGTCGGGTCGGGGCGCTTCGCCTCGGGCAGGTTGAGCACGGCGAACTGATAGGAGCCGCCCTGGCAGAGCCCGGCGAGATGATAGCAGGCGCGCAGCGGATCGCCGCTCCGCAATTCGCCGCGCGCCATCTTTTCGCCCATCCAGACCGCGAGCCGGGCCTTGCCGCGCCGCGGCCCGCGTTCGTAGAAGGTTTCGGCGAGATGCGGAAAGCGCCGCGCCTCGCCGACGACGAGTTGATAGAGCGATAGCAAGGGATCGGACATCAGCGTGCCGAGCAGCGTCTCGGCAAAGCGGCGCAACACCGCAACGACGTCTTCGTCGAGCGGCAGTTCGATCTGCAGCGCGGTGCCATACTGATCGACGATGTCGTCGACCACCGCCTCGAACAGGGCCTCTTTCGACGGAAAATAGGACCAGAGCGTGGTTTTCGATCCCCCGACCCTGCTCGCGATCGACGACATGGTCGTCCCGGCATAGCCATTGGCGAAAAAGCCCTCGCGCGCCGCATCGACAAAGGCCTTGCGGCGCTTTTCGCTGGCGATATCGGGTAATTCTGTACTGGCTGGTATCATTTCGATTGACAATCCGACTCCCGTCGCTATTTGGCGCATGATACCAGCTAGTATCGTTGGACACCATGCCTCGCTTCATTTTTACGACAACCGCCCTGCTGGGCCTCCTCGCGGGCTGTGCCGCGCCCGACCTCGGACCCAAGCCGGTGCCGACCGCTCCCGATGCGCTCGCCTCGCGGGCCAGCCTCGCGGGGCCGGTCGGCGACTGGCCGGCCGAGGGCTGGTGGCGGACGTGGGGCGATCCGCAGCTCGATGCCCTGATCGCCGAAGGGCTCGCGGGGGCGCCCGATATCGCGGCCGCCGCGGCGCGCGTCCGCGCCGCCGAGGCCTTGGCGCAGCAGGCGGGCGCCGCGCTGCTGCCGCGCGTCGGCGTCGAAGCCGGGGCGGGCGGCGTCCAGCAGAGCAAGACGATGGGCATTCCGCCGCAATTCGTTCCCGACGGCATTCAGGATACCGGTCATGTCGCGGGCAGCTTTGCGTTCGACCTCGACCTGT
>CAZSMB010000003.1:28148-41616 GCA_964607625.1 uncultured Sphingopyxis sp.
GGCATTCAGGATACCGGTCATGTCGCGGGCAGCTTTGCGTTCGACCTCGACCTGTGGGGCAAGAATCGCGCCGCGCTGGCGGCCGCCACCTCCGACGCCGAAGCCGCGCGCGTCGATGCGGCGCAGGCGCGGCTGATGCTGACCACGGGCATCGCCGCCGCTTATGCCGACCTCGCCGGACAATATGAGGCGCTCGACGTCGCGAAAGAGGCGTTGCGCATTCGCGGCGCCAGCGCGCGGCTTTCGGTCGACCGCACCCGCGCGGGCCTCGACAACCGGGCGAGTGCGAGCCAGGCGGAAAGCCGGGCCGCGTCGGCGCGCGGCGACATCGCCGCGCTCGATGAAGCGATCGCGCTGACCCGCCATCGTCTCGCGGCGCTGGTCGGCGCCGGGCCCGACCGCGGCGATGCGATCGCCCGCCCCGCGCTCGGCGCGCCGGCAGTCGGGATTCCCGCCGGGGCCGGCATCGCGCTCGTCGGCCGCCGCCCCGATATCGTCGCGGCCCGGCTGCGCGCCGAGGCCGCGGCGAAGCGGATCGACGTCGCGCGCGCCGACTATTATCCGAACATCAGCCTGTCCGCGCTTGTCGGTTTCCAGTCGCTCGGGCTCGGCAATCTGTTCGATTCGGGATCGAAATATGGCAATGGCGGCGCCGCGATCAGCCTGCCGATCTTCGAGGGCGGGCGCATAGAGGGCCGCTATCGCGGCGCGCGCGCGACCTATGATGCGGCGGTCGCGACATATGACCGCACATTGCTCGACGCGCTGCGCGATGTCGCCGACATCGTCGCGAGCCGCAGCGCCACCGAGCGCCAGCTCGCCGACCGGCGCGCCGCGCTGCAATCGGCGGCCGACGCCGCCAACCTCGCCGGCCTGCGCTATCGCGCCGGCCTGTCGAACCAGCTTGCCCAGCTCACCGCCGAGGACAGCATGGTCGCGCTCAGCCGCGCCGTCGCCGACCTCGAAGCGCGTGAGCGGACGCTCGACATCGCCCTGATCCGCGCGCTTGGCGGCGGATATCAGGCAGAAGGAGAAAATTGATGGCCGACGATACGGCTGCTGCCGCTCCAAACTCCCCCACCGACGCCGACGCGCTGGAGAGTGCCGAGGCAAAGGATGCGCGGCTTGCGAAACGCAAGCGGCTGCTCCGCATCCTCGCGATCGTCGTCGTGTCGATCGCGCTGCTCTATGGCATCTGGTATTTCCTGACCCAGGCCGGGCGGGTATCGACCGACAACGCCTATGTCGGCGCCGACAGCGCAACCGTCACCGCGCTGGTGTCCGGCCCGGTCAAGGATGTGCGGGTCAGCGGCACCCAGGCGGTGAAGAAGGGCGATATCCTCGTCGTGCTCGACGATGCCGACCAGCGGATCGCCGTCGCCGATGCCCAGGCGGCGTTGCGGCAGGCGCGCCAGCGCTATGGCCAGGCCGACGCGACCGCCGACGCGGCCCGCGCCCGGGTCCAGGCCCGCGGCGCCGAAATCGCGCAGGCGCAGGCGCGGCTGCGCGATGCCGACGCGACGGTCGAGCGCGCGCGAGCCGAGCTTCAGCGGCGCGAGAGCATCGCCAGCACCGGCGCGGTGTCGGGCGAGGAGTTGACGGCGGCGCGCGCCGCACTGAAACAGGCGCAGGCGGCCCGCGACCTGGCGGCGGCCGGCGTGACCTCGGCGCAAGCGACGCGCGGTTCGGCGAGCGGCGACCTCGGCGCTGCCGAAGCGGTGGTGCGCGGGACGACGATCGACACCGCCCCCGATGTCGCGGCGGCGCAGGCGCGGCTCGACAAGGCCCAGCTCGACCTCGACCGCACGGTGATCCGCGCGCCGGTCGACGGCATCGTCACCAACCGCCAGGTGCAGGTCGGCCAGCGGATCGCGGCGGGCGCGCCGATCATGGTCATCGTCCCGATCGACAGCGCCTATGTCGACGCCAATTACAAGGAAAGCCAGTTCGGCAAGATCCGCACCGGCCAGCCGGTCGAGCTGACCTCCGACTATTATGGCGGCGACGTCGTTTACCACGGCACGGTCGTCGGCATCGCCGGCGGTACCGGGGCGGCGTTCTCGCTGATCCCGGCGCAAAATGCGACGGGCAATTGGGTGAAGGTGGTTCAGCGCCTGCCGGTGCGGATCGCGCTCGACCCCAAGGAGCTCAGGCAGCATCCGCTGCGCGTCGGATTGTCGATGGAAGCGACGATCGACACGCGCGGAAAGTAGGCAGCAATGGCCTCCGCCGCCCCTCCCGCCAACGGCGCCCGGTCGGAACCGCGGCCGCTCGCCGGCATGCGACTGATCGCGGCCGCCTTCGCGCTCGCGCTCGCCAATTTCGTCGTCGTACTCGACATGACGATCGCCAATGTGTCGGTGCCGCATATCGCCGGCGGGCTCGCGGTGTCGCCGACGCAGGGAACGTGGGTCATCACCAGCTATGCCGTCGCCGACGCGATCAGCGTGCCGCTCACCGGCTGGCTCGCCGCGCGCTTCGGGACGGTACGCTGGTTCCTGATTTCGATTACAGGGTTCGGCGTCTTTTCCTTCCTGTGCGGAATTTCGCGCACGCTCGACGCGTTGATTCTGTTCCGCGTGCTCCAGGGCCTGTCGGGCGGGCCGCTGATGCCGCTGACGCAGATCCTGCTGCTGCGCATCTTTCCGAAGGAGAAAGCGGGAATGGGCCTCGCCATCTGGGCGATGACCACGACGACCGCGCCGATCCTCGGCCCGATCCTCGGCGGCACGATCAGCGACAATTGGAGCTGGCCGTGGATCTTCTTCATCAACCTGCCCGTGGTCGCGATTTGCGCCTTCGGCGTCGGCAGCCTGCTCGGCGGGTTCGAAACCCCGCGCAAGAAGGCGGGGATCGACGTCGTCGGGCTGGTGCTGCTCGTCGTGTCGGTCGGCGCCTTCCAGATCATGCTCGACACGGGGCGCGAGCACGACTGGTTCGGATCGGCCTGGATCGTGATGCTCGCGATCGTCGCCGCGGTCGGCTTCGTCGCCTTCCTGATCTGGGAACTGACCGAGGCCAATCCGGTGGTCGACCTGCGCGTCTTTCGCTTTCGCGGGTTCAGCTTCGGCACCGCGGCGCTGTCGCTGGGGTTCGGCGCCTTCTTCGCCCAGGTCGTGCTGACCCCGCTGTGGCTGCAACAGGTCGCGGGCTACACCGCGACCGAGACCGGCTTCGTCGTCGCATGGCTCGGTTGCTTCGCGGTCATCCTCTCGCCGGTCGCGGCGGCGATGATCGGCAAGATCGACATCCGCATCTCGATCAGCGCGGGGATCCTCTGGATGGCGATCATGGCGGTCGTGCGCGCAGGCTGGAACGCCGATGTCGACTATTGGACGCTCGCCCTGCCCCACGTCCTGCAGGGAATGGGGATGCCCTTCTTCTTCGTCGGGCTGACGGCGCTGGCGCTGTCGAGCGTGCCCGAGGAAAAGCAGACGTCGGCGGCGGGCCTGATGAACTTCCTGCGTACGCTCAGCGGCGCGATCGGTACCGCGATCGCGACGACCGCGTGGGACGATGCGGGGCGCGTTTCGCGGTCCGAACTCGTTTCGGCGCTCAACGACCCCGGCCGCGCGATGGACCGGCTGCAGGGTGCGGGGCTCAGCCTGGAACAGGCGCGCGCCGCGCTCGACCGGATGGTCGACACCCAGGCGATGACGCTCGGCGTGCTCCACATCTACATCGCGACGGGCATCATCTTCGTGATCGCCGCCGCGGCGGTGTGGTGCGCCCCGCGTCCCAAGCAGGTGTCGATGGGCGCCGCGCACTAGATTTCAGCGCTTCTCCGCCGATGCGGAGGCGGCACCGGTCCGCTCCCCCTCCATCCCACGGGCCGGTGCCGCAGCATTGGGGGAGGGCGCCGCTAGGCCTGTCGCCGCCCGTCGGGATCGAAGCGGTGCGTCGGCGGGACGTCGATCGCCGGCTGGGCGCGGCCTTCGGCAACCGCGCGCTCCAGCTGGAAGACGAAGGCGAGCACGGTCGCGACCGCGACGAACAGCTCTTCGGGAATCGTGCGTCCGGCCCGGGCGGTAAAGTAGATTGCGCGGGTCAGCTGCGGATATTCGAGCATCGGGACGCCCGCGCCGCGCGCGAGTTCGCGGATCGACAGCGCGACGTCGCCGCGCCCGCGCGCGACGACGACCGGCGCCGCGTCGACCCCGGGGCGATAGCGCAGCGCGACCGAGAAATGGGTTGGATTGGTCAGCACGACCGTCGCTTCCGACACCGCCTTGCGCGCCGATCCGCTCAATATCTCGTGCGCGCGCTGGCGCTGCGCCTGCTTGAGCTCGGGCGCGCCGTCGGACTGGCGCATCTCTTCCTTCACTTCCTGCTTGCTCATCATCAGCCGCTTGTTGCGCTGATACCATTGCGCGGGCACGTCGATCAGCGCGATGACGACCAGCCCGCCGGCAAGCGCGAGCATCGCATGGCCGACCGCACGGCCGGCAAGGCCGATCGCGGCGCTGAGGTCGCTCGACGCCATCGTCATGATCGCGGGCAGGCTGCCGGCGACAAGCCAGTATCCGATGCTGCCGAGCAGCAGCACCTTGGCGATCGACTTGCCGAGTTCGATCACGCCCTGCACCCCGAAGATGCGCTTGAGCCCGGTTCCCGGATTGATGCGGTTGCCCTTGAACGCAAGCGCCTTGCCGCGCCAGCCGAGCGATCCGAGCATGGCGGGGGCGGCAAAACTGGCGACCAGCGCCAGCGCGAACAGGCTGCCGAGCGGCAGCAGAATGCCCGTCCCGTTGCGGAGCAGGGCTTCGCCCGGCGCGAAATGCGCGACGTCGCCCGCGCCGATCGTCAGTCCGTGCCTGACCAGCTCGCCCGCCGCCTCGACCAGCCAGCCCCCGGCCGACAGCAGCCAGCCCGCGCCCGCGAGCATCATCAGCGCGGTCGCGAGTTCGCGCGACATCAGCACATCGCCTTCGCGCGCCGAATCGGCGCGCTTCTTCGGCGTCGGCTGTTCGGTTTTCTGGTCCTTTTCGGTCTCGCCCGCCATCGGGTCAGCCCCCGGCGACCATGCGCGCCGCGTCGAGTGCGTCGGACAGGATGCGGGCGAGGGTTTCGGCCATCACCGGCGTCGCGATGCCCAGCAGGATGATCCCGGCGAGCAACGTCGCGGGGAGGCCGACCGCAAACAGGTTCATCGCGGGCGCCGATCGGCCGATCACGCCCATGATCATCTGGACCAGGATCAGGATGAAGCCGACGGGCAGCGCGATCGTCAGCCCGGCGGCGAACATCAGGCTGCCGAAACGCACGATGCCGCCGATCGCGTCGAACGAAGGAAAGGCGCCACCCGGGGGAAGCGCGCTATAGCTGTCGACGATGATGTCGATCAGGACGAGGTGACCGTCGGCAGCGAGGAAAAGGGCGGTCGCAAGCATGGAGAGGAACTGGCCGACCGCGCTGCTCGCCTGTCCGCTCAGCGGATCGACCATCGAGGCGAAGCCGAGACCCATCGCGTTGCTGATCGCCTCGCCCGCCAGCAACGCCGCCGCCAGCCCCATTTGCAGCACGAATCCGATCGCCAGCCCGACGACGACTTCGCCGATGATCAGGATGAAGCCGTGCCAGGATACGAGTCCCTCGGCGGGCAGCGCCATGCCCGACGCCGCGACCGCCGGCACGCCGACCGCAAGGGCGATGACGAGGCGGAGCTGGACCGGCACATTGGCGGCGCCGAACACCGGCGCGGCCAGGAAGGCGGCGCCGGGACGGATCATCGCGAGCATCCACAGCTGGAGCATCGCTTCCACATTCGGGATGTCGGCGGGATTCATCGGGCTCTAGTGCACGAGCGCCGGGATCTGCGCGAAGAGGTCGCGGGTGAAGTCGGTGAGCAGGACCAGGATGCTGCCGCCGAAGATGGCCAGGCAGATCGCGGTGATGATCAGCTTGGGGACGAAGCTCAACGTCTGTTCGTTGATCGAGGTCGCCGCCTGCACCATCCCCAGCAGCACGCCGACGACGAGCACCGGGATCAGGATCGGCGCCGATGCGAGCGCCAGGATCCACAGCGCCTGCTGCGCGACACCGATGAAATAGTCCGCTTCCACGATCGGGCCCTATGTCCCGAACGACGAGGCGAGCGAGCCCATCGTCAGCGCCCACCCGTCGACGAGGACGAAGAGCAGCAGCTTGAAGGGCATCGAAATCACCGTCGGCGACAGCATCATCATGCCGAGCGACATCAGCGCCGAAGCGACGACAAGGTCGATGACCAGGAAGGGCAGGAAGATCAGGAAGCCGATCTGGAAGGCGGTCTTGAGTTCGCTGGTGACAAAGGCGGGCAGAAGGATCGAGAAGGGGACGTCCTTCGGGCTCGCATAATCGGGCGCTTTCGCGATTTTCGCGAACATCATCAGGTCGGTCTTGCGCGTCTGTGCCATCATGAAGCCATGGACCGAGGTGCCCGACCGCACGACCGCCTCGCCGATATCGATCTGGTCCTGGCTGTACGGCGTCACCGCGACGCGGTTCACCTCGCTGATCACGGGCTGCATCACGAACAGCGAGAGGAAGAGGCTGAGGCCCACGAGCACCTGGTTCGGCGGGGTCTGTTGCAGCCCCAGCGCGTGGCGCAGGATCGAGAGCACGATGATGATCCGCGTGAAACTGGTCATCATCAGCAGCAGCGACGGCAGCACCGTCAGCAGGCTCATCAGGACAAGGATCTGCAAAGACAGCGACAGGGGGCGGCCGTCGCCGCCGATCTCGTTCACCGCGCGCGCCAGCCCGTCGGCGGCCTGCGCATGCGCCGCGGGCGCCGCGACCAGCAGCGCGAGGCCACCCGCGAGCGCGGCGGCATGCAGCCATGTCCGGCGGCGGTTAGTCGACATGGAAATCGCCCTGGCTGTTGTCGGCAAGACGGGTCACGCCGCCCCGCGACACCGACAGCAATATCTGCTGTCCCGCGAACTCGACCACCGCCAGCTTCGTTCCAGGGCCGAGCGGCAGGACGCCGACCATTTCGATCGGGCGCCCCTGCTTCTGTCCGCCGGTCAGCGGAACGCCCATCTGGACGCGCTTCCACAGCCACAGGCTGCCCCACGCCATGCCGCCGACGATCGGCAGCAGGATAAGCAGGCGCAGGATATATTCGAACATCAGCCCCTCCGCTCGAAGCCGGTGAGGGCGCGGTCGGGGGCGACGACTTCGGCGACCTGGATGCCATAGCGGCCGTCGACGTTGACGATCTCGCCGCGCGCGATCAGCGTGCCGTTGGCATAGATGTCGAGCAGGTCGTTCGCCGCGCGGTCGAGTTCGACCACGCTGCCTTCGGACAGGGCCAGCAGGTCGGACAGCGCCATCGACGTCGATCCGACCTCGACCGATACGCGCAGCGATACGCCCGCGAGCAGGTCGAAATTGGGGGCGGCGGCTATCGTCTTGGCGTCACGCCGGTCGCGGGCCGCTTTCGGGGCGTCGCTGATGTCACTCATCGTCCGATCCTCTTTCGATACAATCAATCAAGATGGCCGCGTTGCCGCCCGCCTCCCCGATGCTGCCGGACGCGAAATGGCGGCCGGCGACGGTTATCGGAACGTGACGCGGTATGGTTAACGAAATGATATCGCCGACCTCCAAACTCAGTAATTTTGTCAGCGGAATTTCGGGCCGGGCGAGCACCGACCGCACCGGCAGGCGCACATCCTTCAGCGCGCGCGACAGCGTCGCGGTCCAGACCGGGTCGGTTTCGGGGGTCTCGGGCAGGTCGGGCGCGGGCTCGCCGCCGCTGATTCCGCGCAGCGCGGCGAGCGGCCACGCGCACAGGATCGTCCGTCCGTCGAGGACGCCGCCGCGCAACGTGAAGCGCTGGACGAACAATTCGTCGTCGCCGCGGACCGCCTGCAACTTTGCCGGATCACAGGTGACGCAGTCGAGTTGCGGTTCGATCGGCAGCGTGGTTTTCCACGCCGCGGCGAGCTGCTGGGCGATATCGCGGCCGAGCCGCGCGGCGAATCGATCCTCGGCGTCGGTCAGGTCCTCGCGCTTCCCCGCAAGCTGTCCCTTGCCGCCATAGAAGATGTCGACGAGCTGGAGCACCAGCGCGCGCGACCCGGCAATCAGCATCGGACCCTTCAGAGGCGGCGCATGATAGCGCCAGAAGATCGCCGGTGCCGCCGCGTCGCACCACTCGGAAAAGCGCATCCGTTCGCCCGCCTCGCGCTCGACCTGCACCGTCGGCGCGCCCAGCGCGCGGATCAGGTCGCGCAGCGTCCGTGCAAAGCGATCGGCGACGCCGTCGAGCGCCGGAAAGGCATAGCCGTCCTCTGCCTTGCGCAGCAGCACCGACGCCCTGGCGTCACCGTTGCTGCCGGCATCGCCGGCGGTCGTCGCCCTGGCGCGCGCCATTACTGGATCACCATGCTGGTGAAATAGACATTGTCGACGCCGCCAAAGCCTTCCTTGTCGCGCAGCACCTGGTTGACCGCGGCGGTCAGGCGGCGCTGGAGCAGCTGCTTGCCCTGCGAGGTCGAGATCAGCGCCGGGTCCTGTTCGGCGAGCACCATCAGCACCGCGGAGCGGATCGGCGTCATCTGGCGCCGGACATTGGCGATCATCTTGCCGTCGTAATAGGTCGACAGGCTGATCCCGATCTGCAGGAAGCCCGACCCGTCGGCCAGGTTCGTGGTGAAGGCCTGCTCGATCGGGATATAGGTGATTTCATATTTGCGCGGATCGACCTTGTAGCGATCGTTGGGGACCGACACGGTTCCGACCTTCGGCGCCGCTTCGCCGCCTTCGCCCTCGCCGCCGCCGGCCTCGGCGTCTTCGCTGCGCAGGACGAGCTTGGGATAGAGATCCTCGGGCTTGGGTGCCTCGGCGCCGGCCAGGCCGCCGCCCATATAGATGCCGGCCCCCGCGCCCGCGCCGATCAGCACGAGGCCGCCGATGCCGATCAGCAGCAGCTTCTTCATCTTGCCGCCCTTCTTGGGGCTTTCGGCTTTATCCTTGGTCATGGTCGGACCCTTTCTGATCAGGCGAAGCGGCCGCGCCGGTCGGCGGCACGGGCCTGGCTTGCGGTGTCGGAGCGCGCCTCGGGCGAATCGGGCGCGGTTTCGATAAGGTGGGTGCCGGCGGCGGGGCCGTCGTTGCCCTGGTTCTGGCCCTGCGACTGGCGTCCGGTTTCGCCGGGAGTGCAGGTGACCTCGGCGCCGGCGACGCGGACGCCTTGCTGGCGCAGGTCGTCGACCAGCTTGCCTTGCGCGGCATGGACGACCGTCGCGGTCGCTTCATGCTGGGTGTCGAGCTTCAGCGACACGCCGTCCGCGTCGTGCGTCAACGCGACGTCCAGGCGTCCAAGGTGGCGCGGCATCAGGCGAAAGCTGATGTCGCCGTCCTGCGTCCGGGTCGCCACGATATCGGCGGCGAGCTGCGCGATCCACGCATCGTCGGACCCCATGTCGAGCACGCGCTCGGCGACGGGCGCCGTGCTGGCGACGCCGGCGCTCGCGGGCTGCGCCTGCGGCGCGGGCGGGGCAAAAAGGACGGTCATCGACGCGCCGGCATCGAAGCTCTTGCCCGTCTTCGGCGCGGCGGGCGCCGCATCGGCGACAGGCCCCGCCGCCTCACGCTGGGCCGCGCGGGGCAGCGCCGGGGCCTCTGCGGGGCTCTCGTCGACCGCGCGCAACGGTTTTGCGGGAGCGGCGGTAACCGGCGTGGCCGGTGCGACCGGCGCGAACGGCGGGTTCGAGGGACCGGCATCGTCGCCGGTCGCGGGGGCGTCGCCGCTATCCTCGCTATCGGTTTCGGCGTCGTGTGCGACTGCGGCGACTGTGGCGGGCGTCGACGCGGCGGCCGGCGTCGCGGGGACGCCGGTGGCGATGCGGATCAGCAACGCCGCGGCTGCCGCGGCGTCGTCGCCTGTCGCTGCCGGCTGCGTCTGCGGTGCAGCGGCGTCGCCAGGCACGGCTTCGCCGTCGGCCGGCGCGGCGTTCGCCTGGGCGGCGATGGCGCGCTGAAGCTGCTGGAGCGCCTCGACGGGCAGGGGGCTCACGCCCTCGGCCAGCGGCATGTCGGCAAACAGCGCGTCGAACCCGGCGGCGCTGCCACCGGTGGCGGGCCTGGCCCCCGAACCGCAGAGCACGGCCATCAGCCCGGTCTGCCCGGGCATCTGCTGGGCGAGCGCGGGCATCATGCGAGGCCTCCGTCGATCATGCGCAGCCGCATCCCGGCGCGGGGGCGGTGGGGGCGGTTGGCGTCGCTGCGGCGCTCCATCTCGGCCTCGGCCGACTTGCGGCTGCTTTCATAGAGGCGCAGCGCCGATTCTTCCTTGACCATCGCGCTCTGCGCCAGCGCGCTCATGCGGTCGCGGCGTTCGCTCGCCTGGCTGAGCGGCGTGGTCAGATTTTCCTTGGCGACGTCGAGCCGCATCGCGAGTTCGCCGACCGTGTTGAGCGCCCGGCCCGCCACGGCGCCCTTTGCCACGGCCAGGTCGGCACGCAGCGTTTCGAGCCGCTTGCCCAGCTCGACAAGATTCGCCAGTTCGCTGTTGGCGCGCGCCAGATTGGCCTCCGCCATCTGATGCTCGACGGAACGCACGCGGATGATCCGTTTGCGGCGTGCGGTGCGGGTGGTCATGCAGTATATCCTTCGATGAGCGATTGGCGGGATGTCTGGAAATCGACCTGCGCGCCGGCAGGCTGGGTAACGAACGCGAGCTGGTCGGCGTGGCGGCGGATCGCCTCGTCGAGCACGGGATCGCCGCCGGCGACATAGGCCCCCATCAGCATCAGATCGCGATTCTCTTCATAAGCCGACCAGAGCTGGCGGAAGCGCGCGGCGGCGGCGGCATGTTCGGGATCGACAGAGTCCGCCATCGTGCGCGACAGCGACCGTGCGACGTCGATCGCGGGATAGACCCCCTGTTCGGCCAGCGTGCGCGACAGGATGATATGCCCGTCCACGATCGCGCGCGCCGAATCGACCACCGGGTCCTCGATATCGCCGCCGTCGGCGAGCACGGTATAGAGCGCGGTGACCGAACCGCCGGTCTGGCGGTCGATACCGGCGCGTTCGCACAGCGACGGGATCAGCGCAAAGACCGAGGGCGGATAGCCCTTCATCGTCGGCGGTTCGCCGAGCGTCAGCCCGATCTCGCGCTGCGCGTGCGCGACGCGCGTCAGGCTGTCGATCAGCAGCAGCACCTTCTTGCCTTCCTGGCGAAAGGCTTCGGCGATCGCGGTCGCGCGCATCGCGGCGCGCAGGCGGAGCAGCGGCGGATGGTCGGCGGGAACCGCGACGACGACCGATTTCTTGCGGACCGCGGGCGGCAGCTTGGTCTCGACGAAGTCGCTGACCTCGCGGCTGCGCTCGCCGATCAGGCCGACGACGATCACGTCGCATTCGGTGCCGGCGATCATCTGGCCCATCAGTACCGACTTGCCGACGCCCGACCCCGCGATGATCGCGACGCGCTGGCCTTCGCCGACGGTGAGCAGGCCGTTGATCGCGCGCACGCCCATGTTGAGCGGCCTGGTCACGCGGCCGCGGCGCAGCGGATTGACCTTGCGGCCGGCGAGCGGCCACTGGAACTGCGACTTGACCGGCGGGCGGCCGTCGAGCGGGTTGCCCTGCGCGTCGATGATGCGGCCGAGCAGCGCCTTGCCGCACGCGACCATGCTCGACGCGCCATGCGGCTCGACCGGGGCGCCGGTGACGAGCGGCATGTTGGTGTCAAAGGGCAGGACGAGGCTGCGGTGGCCGCGAAAGCCGACGACTTCGCCGTTCACATAGTCGCCGGTCGCAGACTTGATGCGGACGTTGCTGCCCAGCGGCTGCGGGAATCCCGATACCTCCAGCATGATGCCTTCGTGCGCGACGAGCGTGCCGATGCGGCGCGGGCTCGCATGCGCCAGGTCGACGGGGCCGAGCAGCTGCTGCGCGGTCATGGCGAGGCGGCGCGTCATGCGGCGATGCCTTCGCTGCCCAGCGCGGCGCGCAGCTCGTCGAGATAGACCGCGCGGCCATGCTCGATCCACCCGGCCGATGTCTCGATGCGGACGGTGCCGCGCACCATGGCGGGGTCGGCCGCGACCGGCAGGACCAGCGGGCAGTCGACGAGCAGCGCGGCATCGTCGGGATGAACCCACAAGGTGCGCGCCTTGTCGGCCTCGGCGACCATCGCCGCGGCAACGTCGGCCTGGGCTTTCAACCATTCGGCGTCGATCGGCGCGGTCTCGACGATCTGGCGGACGAGCCGCTCGACCGTCTCGGCGATCAGCTGGGCAAGCTCTTCGCTCGGCTCGTCCTGCAACGCCTCGCTCGCGGCGATCAGCGCGAGCAGGCGGTGGCGTTCGGGGGCAAAGGCCGCTTCGGCAAGCCGCTGTCCCTCGGCCAGACCGAGCGCATAGGGATCTTCGGCGAGTTCCGCCGCGTCCGACGGCACCGGCATGGCCGGCGCGTCGGGAGCGGCCTCGGCCGGGGCAAAGGACAGCGGCCGAAAGCCGCCGCGTCCGCCCATGGCGGCGGTCAGCGCGATCGGCGCGAACCCGGTTTCGGCGCTGCGATCAGACATAGTCGTCGGCTCCGCCCGCGATCACGATCTCGCCCGCCGCGGCCATCTGGCGCACGACCTGCATGATCGCCTTTTGCGCGTCCTCGACATCGGTCCGCTTGACCATCGTCATTTCGGACATTTCGTCGCGGATCGTCTCGCCGGCGCGCTGCGACATCGTCGACAGGCACAGGTCGGCCATCGCCTCGTCGGCGCCTTTCAGCGCGAGCGCGAGCTGGGCCGCGTCGACGCCGCGCAGCACCGTGCCCAGGCTGCGCAGGTCGAGGTCGCGCAGATTGTCGAAAATGAACATCTCTTCCTCGATCGTCTGGGCGAGCTGGCGGTCCTGCTTCTTGAGCGCGCGGATCGTGCGCTCGGACAGGTGGCGCGGCATTACCTTCATGATCTTGGCGACGTCGGTCGGGCCGCCGACCGGCTGCTTCGCGACGCGCTGGCCGCCGATGTTGGCGGCGGCAAGCACCGCCTCCAGATCCTCGATCGCCGCGGTCGGGACAGAGGTCAGCTGCGCCGCACGCAGCACCAGGTCGGCCTGCAGGCTTTCGTCGAGGGTCTCGATCGCCCGCGCGGCGATGTCGGGGACCAGCACCGACAGGATCAACGCGCCGACCTGCGGATGCTCGCTCGCGAGCAGCGCGCTGATCGCCTCGACGTCCATCCAGCGCAGCATCTCGAGCGAGGCGGCGCTCTGGCGCGGTGCGACATTGGCCAGGATATTGTCGGCGCGAACATTTCCGACCGCTTCGTTGATGACCGTGCGGATGCGGGTGTCGGCCCCGATCGCGAGGGCGCTCACCGAACGGCTGCGCGCGACGAAGCTGTCGAGCGCCTGCTCGATCTGTCCCTCGCTGGCGTCGGCGGTGTCGAACATCGCCTTGGCCAGCGTCCGCACCTCGTCGGGGTCCAGATGCTTCAGGATCGTCGCGGCCTCGCTTTCGTCGAGCA
>CAZSMB010000003.1:41716-44387 GCA_964607625.1 uncultured Sphingopyxis sp.
ACCTCGTCGGGGTCCAGATGCTTCAGGATCGTCGCGGCCTCGCTTTCGTCGAGCAGCATCAGCAGGATCGCGGCGGCGGCCGAACCCTCGATGGCGGGCTTGGCCGGGGCGGCGCCGGTCGCGGGGTCGAGCGCGTCAGGCACGGGCGCCCTCCTGCATCAGGTTGCGCACGACCAGCGCGGCGCGCTGCGAATCCTGGCGCACGAAGGCGCGAACAAGGTTGGCGCGCGCCTCGTAACTCGGGGCGGCCTCGATCATCTCCAGCGTGATCTCGCGGCCTGCCGGGCGGCGTTCGCCGGCGAGCGCCGGGGCTGCATTGGTTGCCGTCAGCAGGCTTTCCTCGATCGCGGCTTCGCGTTCGGCGCGCGCCGCGGCGCGCTCCTTGGCGGCCTTGATCAGCGGACGTCCGATGAACAGGAAGGCGAGCAGCGCCGCCAGGATCGCGCCGACCTGCTTGACCAGCGGCAGGAACCAGCCCTGGTCCCAGAAGGCGGGCTCGGCATTCTCGATCCTGGCAAAGGGACGCTGGCCGATCGCGACCTGGTCGCCGCGCGCCGCGTCGAACCCGACCGCACCCTTCACCAGCGTCTCGATCTTGGCCAGGTCGGCCTGGCCGAGCGCCTTGGCGCCCTGGTTCAGCGCGACCGCGACCGATACGCGGCGCAGGCGGCCCTGCGGCTGGCGGGTGACCGAAATCTCGCGCCCGACTTCATAGGCGCGCGCGGCCTGTTCATTGCTTTCGGTGCCGGGACCGGCGGGCGCCTGCGCATCGGGCGCGGCCTGGGCGAGCGTCGTCGCCGGCGGTGGCTGGTTCGACAGCGCGCCGGGGATGCCGGCTGCGGGCGGGGTCGATCCGCTCACCGACTTGGTGATGCGTTCGCTCGTCAGGGCGCGGTCGTTCTCGGGAAAGCTCTCGCGCGTCGCCTGGCTTTCGGACATGTCGACGTCGGCGTGGACCTCGACAGTATAGTTTCCGGCGCCGAGCATCGGCCCCAGCAGGGTGTCGAGCGCCCGGCGATAGCGGTCTTCCATCTGCGTCTGCAGCTGGAACGCCTGCATGTCGCCGCTCGTCGCGGTGTCGGACAACAGTGCGCCGCGCTGGTCGATCACCGACACCTGGTCGGCATTCATGCCAGGGACCGACGACGCGACCAGGAAACGGATCGCCTGCACCTGTCCGTCGGACAGCGATCGACCGTTCTGCAGCGTCAGCATCACCGATGCGGTTGCCGGCTTGTCGTCGCGCACGAACAGGCTCGGCTCGGCGGCGGCGATATGGATGCGCGCGACCTTCACCGAATCGATCGCCTCGATCGTGCGGGCAAGGTCGGCCTCGCGCGCCGCGCGCAACGTCTCGCCCTCGATCGCGCGGCTCGATCCCATCGGCAGCGAGGCGATCAGGCTGTCGCCCGTCGGCTGCGCCTTGGGCAGCCCTTGCCCGGCAAGCGCGATGCGCGCCTGGTAGAGCTTGTCGGCATCGACCGTCAGCGCCCCGGTGACGGGATCGATGGTGTGGCCGATCCCCTGTGTCTGCAGCGCGTCGGCGACCGCGGCCTTGTCGGCATCGTCGAGACCGGCGAACAGCTGCGTCTGCGGAGCCGACTGGGTCATGAACCAGGCGAGCGCGGCGATTCCGATCGCGGTCGATGTCGCGATCGCGGGCAGCGCACGCTGGACCGCGGGCTGACGAAAAACCTGGGTGAAGGGTTCGAACCGGGTCGCGAAGGCGGGGACGGGGAGCCGCGCGGCGCTGCCGGTGTCGACGGGGGCGGGGAGTTGAGCTTCGGCCATGGGTTACACCGGCATGTTCATGATGTCGCGATAGGCGGAGAGCAGCTTGTTGCGGACCTGCAGGGTCGTCTCGAAGCCAAGCGAGGCCTTTTGCCGCTCGATCATCACGCTGACGATGTCGTGCGTGTCGCCGCGTTCATAGGCTTCGCTCAGCTCGCCGGCCTTCGCCTGCTGGGCATTGACCTGCTGCAACGCGGCCGAGATCGCCGATCCGAAATCGGGGCCCTCGCCCGCCGCTTCGGTGCCGCCGGTCGCGGTGCGCCCCGCGGCGCGCTGGAGCGCCTGGTTCTGATTGAGGATCGTGCTGCGCATCTGCAGCAGCCGGCTCGGGTCAATCGTGCTCATCTGTTCCATCCGTCCTGGTGCGCGGCCGTCTGCCGCACGCCCGAACTATGATGCAAAGCACGTGCCAAAAAATTATTTTCGATGAAATTCAGGGGCTTGAATAAGAAAGCCCGATGCGCCTGTCCCATTTCGGCATTTTTTTGACGCGGCGGCTTAAGGCCCGGGCCGGGACGCCGTTACTGCTTCCGTGACGCTCGCTGAGCCGCACACCACGGGAATGGCCTTCGGGCCGGAAAGGAAGATCATGACTGTCATCAACACCAATGTGAGCGCACTTCGCGCCCAGAACAATTCGCGTGTTGCCAACCGCATGCAGTCGCAGGCCATGGAACGCCTGTCGAGCGGCAAGCGCATCAACAGCGCCAAGGACGACGCGGCGGGCCTCGCCATCGCGACCCGCATGGACGCCAACGTTCGCGGCCTCAACCAGGCGGTCCGCAACGCCAACGACGGCATCTCGCTGTCGCAGACGGCCGAAGGCGCGATGGGCGGCATTTCGAACATCCTCGTCCGCATGCGCGAACTGGCGGTGCAG
>CAZSMB010000003.1:44487-51722 GCA_964607625.1 uncultured Sphingopyxis sp.
CGTCGACCGTCACGAATCTGTCGGATGCCAAGTCGCGCATCGAAGACGCCGACTTCTCGGCCGAATCGACGAACCTGGCGGCCGCCGGCATCCTCGCGCAGGCCTCGACCGCGATGCTCGCGCAAGCGAACCAGAGCCAGCAGGGCGTGATGAACCTGCTCCGCTAAGGCGTACCCCATATCAGGCTATATTTGGTTGGTCCCTTTGATAGCCTGACATCGATGCCCCGGCCCCCCACGGCCGGGGCATCTTCTTGTGCGTGACAGGCTTTTCGGAAGGACGGCGGCGCGGCGCGGTGCCGCGATCCGGCGCGGCCGCATCCCCGAATCGAAATGGCCCGCCTTTCGGTCGAAAGGCGGGCCATCCTGTCTCGGTCGGGTCGGCTGCGTCAGCCCTTTTCGGGGGGCGCGACCGTGATCCGCACCCGTTCGCCCGAATTGCCGGGGAAGCCGGTGAACATCGCCTGCACCAGATTGGGGACGATCGCGGTCAGGTCGTTGTCGCGCGACTGCGCCTGCGCCCGGCCTTCGAACAGGCGCTCGCCGGTGGCGGCACGGTCGATCGTCAGGTTCAGGTCGCTTGTATAGACGGTGAAGCTCGACACGTCATTGTCCCAGCCGCCGAAACCGCCGCCCCACAGGAAGGGGTCGTAATATCCGGCGATGTAGCGGCGGCCGTGGCGGCCGCGGACGACGACGGGGCGATAGAAGCCGGGGCCGTACCAACCGCCGTACCAGGGATCGCGAAACCCCGGCGTGCTCACGACGCGCTCGCGGCCCTTGTCGATGCCATAGTCCATATGGACCACCATGTCGGCCTTTTCGCCCGGGGCGGCGGGGCGATAGCCATAGCGGGTCAGCTCGCCCGAGACGAGGTTCGCATATTGGCCGAATTCGATGCCGCCCTCCAGCGCCGGGTTCGCCGACTCGACGACGAAGCTCTGGCCCTGCGGCGCGGGCAGTTGCGTCTGGAAGCGCGCGACGTCCGCCTTGAACGGCGTCGCGCAGCCGGCGAGCGCCAGTGCGGCCCCGGTGATGGCGGCGAGACCCAACCGCCGAAAACCTGTCTTGCTCATGGTTTTGCTCCGTAATTCGGTGCGCGCATTCCCCGCACGCTTTATACCATGACTACGCCGTCGCGACTTAACCTTGGTTGAACCCGTTTCGTCGCAACTTCGTTCCGCGAATTTTCGGGCCCGTCCGTGGTTTAGCGGCACAGCCCCAGCGCCTTATATGTGGTGTCGAGGGTGGGCTTTGCAAGCGCCCGCGCCTTTGCGGCGCCTGCGTCCAGCATCGCATCGAGCGCCGCGGCATCGTCCTTCAGCGCGACGAAGCGTTCGGTGATCGGCGCGAGCCGCTCGACCAGCAGCTCGCCGAGCGCCGGCTTGAACGCGCCGAACCCCTGGCCCGCGAACCGGGCCAGCACCGCGTCGACGCTCGTGTCGGCAAGCGTCGCATAGATGCCGACCAGGTTGCGCGCCTCGGCGCGGCCTTCGAGCCCCGCGGCCTCGGACGGCAGCACGTCGGGGTCGGTGCGGGCCTTCTTCACCTTCTGCATCATCGTGTCGGCATCGTCGGTCAGGTTGATGCGGCTCATGTCCGACGGATCGGACTTGGACATTTTCGCGGTGCCGTCGCGCAGGCTCATGATCCGCGCAGCGCCCGGCGGGATGATCGGCTCGGGCAGGGTGAAGACCGGTTCCGCTTCGCTGGCGAAATCATTGTTGAACTTCTGCGCGATGTCGCGCGCCAGCTCGAGATGCTGCTTCTGGTCCTCGCCGACCGGGACGTGGGTCGCCTGATAGAGCAGGACGTCGGCCGCCTGCAGCACCGGATAGGTAAAGAGCGCCGCAGAGGCGCTCTCGCGATTCTTGCCCGCCTTGTCCTTCCACTGGGTCATGCGGTTCAGCCACCCCATGCGCGCCGTACCGTTCAGCAGCCATTGCAGCTCGGCGTGCGCGGGGACGCGCGCCTGGTTGAACAGGACCGACCGGTCGGGGTCGATCCCGCACGCGACCAGCGCGGCGGTCATCGCGCGCGTGCTCGCGGTCAGCTCGGCGGGGACGTGCGGCATCGAGATCGCGTGAAGGTCGGCCAGGAAGAACAGGCATTCGCCGCCCGCCGCCGCGGCCTCGTCCTGCATCCGCACCCAGTTGCGGATCGCGCCCAGATAGTTGCCTAGGTGCAAGTGTCCGGTGGGCTGGATGCCCGATACGATCCGCATATCCTATTCCTCTGTCGCCGGCGCCGGTTTGGCGCGCCGCCGCGTGAGCATGGCGACCAGATCCTTGTCAAGCGCCCCGACCAGCCATGCCGCGGCAAAGAAGGCGCCGCCCCCCGCCGCGACCAGCGCCGCCAGCGACCAGGCGCGCTCGAACGCGCCGCCGCTGTAATGGGTCGCAAGCTGCGGCATCAGCCACCAGAGCAGCGCCGACATCGCCGCGACCGCGACCAGCTGGCGCAGGATCTTCAGGCCGAGTTTCGCGGTGAAACGGAACCAGCCGCGGCGGTGCAGGATGATATAGAGCAGCAGGCAGTTGATCGTCGCCGACACCGCGGTCGCCGCGGCGAGCCCGACGATCCCGAAACGCGCGACGACATAAAGGTTGATCGCGATATTGATGATCAGTGCCGCCAGCGCGGTCCACACCGGCGTTTTCGTATCCTCGCGCGCGAAGAAGCCCGGGTTCAATATCTTGACGATCACATAGGCGGGCAGCCCCGCGACCAGCGCGACGACGATATCGGCCATGATCGCGCCGTCGGCCGCGGTGAACTTGCCGCCGACGAAGAAGGCGGCGGTGAAGGCGGGCGCACAGATGGCGAGCGCGGCGGCGGCCGGCAGCGTCAGCAGCGTCGCCATTTCAAAGGCGTTGCTCTGAAGCCGCTGCGCCTCGGCGGCGTCGCCCATATGGATATGCCGCGACAGCATCGGCAGGATCGCCGTGCCGAGCGCGATTCCGACGATGCCGAGCGGCATCTGGTTCAGCCGGTCGGCGAGCTTGAGCAAGGTCAGCGACCCCTGCGGCAGCGAGGTCGCGAAGAAGGTGTCGACGAACTGGCTGACCTGGTAGATGCCGGCGCCGAAGGTCGCGGGCAGGATCAGCATGCCCAGCCGCCGCACCTCCGGGGTCAGCCGCGGCAGGCGGACATGGAGCGTCAGCCCGGCCCGCCGCACCGCCCACCACAGATAGCCGAGCTGTGCGACCCCGGCGAGGCTGACCGACGCCGCGAGCGCCAACGCCACGATGCGGTCGTCGTGGCTGTCGCCGCGCAGCCACGCGCCGGTCAATATTCCGCCGATCAGCACGATGTTGAGCAGCACCGGCGCAAAGGCGCCCGGCGCGAAGCGCGACCGCGCGTTGAGCAGGCCCGACAGCATCGCGACGAGGCTGATCAGCGCCAGATAGGGAAAGGTCAGGCGGCTCAGGAATACCGCGAGCTCGAACTTGCCCGGCACGTCCTGATAATCGCGGGCGAGGATCCACACGACCCCCGGCATGGCGATCATCATTATCGCCGAAAAGACCAGCAGCGCCCACAGGAAGACCGACAGCACGTCGTTGGCAAAGCGTTCGGCCGCCGCCTCGCCGCCGCCTTCGCCGGGATCGCCGTGCAGCGCGCGGCTGTACATCGGGACGAAGGCGACCGAAAAGGCCCCCTCGGCGAACAGCCGGCGAAAGGTGTTGGGCAGGATGAAGGCGAGCTGGAACGCGTCCGCCGCCAGCCCCGCGCCGAGGACGCGGGCGAGCAGCATGTCGCGTACGAAGCCGAATACGCGGCTGACCAGCGTCAGTCCGCCGATCGTCCCGACATTTTTGACGAGGCTGCTCACAAGGAAAGCCCCGCCTCTTCGAAGGAGGGGCGGCGAGACTTGCCAGCCCGCTCGCGGGTCGCGGCGGGGTGGTCGGTGCCGGCCCGGCGCGAGGGGGAAAGGCCCCGCCCCGCTGCGAGCAGGCACGGCTTCGCCGAGCCAGATGTCACTGCCCCTCCTCCGCGGAGGAGGGGGATAGCCCGCTCAGGCTCCAAAGGCGTGACTCAGGCCTCGCCGGCGGGCGCGGCCATGCCCTGGCCCTCGCCCTGCGCTTGCAGTTGCTGCATGAACAGGCCGTGGAAATCGATCGGTTCGAGCAGGAAGGGCGGGAAGCCGCCGTCGCGCACGGCATCGGCGACGACGCGGCGGGCAAAGGGAAACAGGATGCGCGGGGCTTCGGCCAGGAAGAAGGGCTGAAGCTGGTCTTCGGGCACGTTGCGGACGCCGAACAGGCCGGCATATTTCAGCTCGACGATAAAGCCGGTGCCCTCGTCGCTCTTCGACGCGACATCGATTTTCAGCACGACCTCGAACAGGTTTTCGCCGACGCCCTCGGCGCCGATGTTGAACTGCACGTCCATCTGCGGCGACGACTGCCACTGATATACCGCCGGCGCGTTCGGATTCTCGAACGACAAATCCTTGATATACTGCGAAATCAGGCCGATCGCCGGGCTGTTGTCTTCGCCGTTGGCAAGCGGTTCGGGCGTGAATTCGGGGGTGGTTTCGTCGGCCATGCAATCATGCTTTCACTGGAAATTCGAAGGACGGGTCCGCATGCCTCGGGCGGACGCACGGACGTTGCGGGCGCGCTTAGCAGCGCGCCGCCGCCAGCACAATGGGGCTGCCGGGTGCCGTCCGCCGCGAATCGCGCACCGGCGGCGGCAACCGGGGTGGACAGCGGGGCGTTGACCCGCCGACGGGCAGGCGTCATGGAGATTTGAATCATCGCCGCCCTTCGCCTATGTTAGGCGCGATGACAGTTTCGCACGCATTGGACTTTTGCCCGTGACCGCTTTTTCGATCGTCCTGCTCGCCATGATTGCCGCGTTCCTCGGCATGCGGCTCTATTCGGTGCTCGGCAAGCGCACGGGCCATGAACAGGAACCGGTGCTGCCGCGCCGCGAAGATCGTGCCGCACCGACGCCGGTGCGCCTCGACGATGCCGACGCGCTGCCGCAGCCGGCGGCGCCGGGGGCCGATCCCGCCGGCCTCGTCTACGAACCCGCGGCCGAAGCCGGTTTGCGCGCGCTTCTGGCCGCCGATCGCCATTTCGACGCTGGCCGTTTCATCGACGGGGCGCAGGCGGCGTATCGCATGATCCTGGAGGCCTATTGGGCGGGGGACCGCGACACGCTGCGCGACCTGTGCGACGACGACAGCTACCAGGCGTTCGCCGACGCGATCGACGCGCGCGAGGCGCGGGGCGAAAAGCTCGACAACCGCCTCGTCGGGATCGAAACGACCAAGATTACCGAGGTCGAGGTCGGGCGCAGCGAAGCCCGCATCACCGTGCGCTTCCAGGCCGATATCAGCGCGGTGACGCGCGATGCGGAGGGCAAGGTGATCGCCGGATCGCTCAGCGACGCGGTGCCGACGACCGACCTGTGGACCTTCCGCCGCGCGGTCGGCAGCAGCGACCCGAACTGGGTGCTCGACGAAGCCGAATCGGCCTGACGCGATGACCGTGGGGGGCAGGCGCCGGGCGCCGCGCGGGCGCGCCTTCGGCTTCGCCTGCCTGGCCATCCTGCCGCTGCTTTCGGCCTGCGCGTCGGTGATTCCCGACACCGGCGGCCGCCCTGGCGGCCCGCCCCCTTCCGCAACGACCCCCGCGCGTCCCACCCCGGTTCCGGCCCCGACCGGGCCGGTGCGGCCCTATACGCCGCGTCCCTCGACCCCGCCCGGGGCCGCCGCGCAGCCGATTCCGGCAACCCCCAATCCTCCGCTCGCCGCCGCCCCGGTCCCGGCGGACGCGGCCACCGCCGCCGAAGCGGGCGTCGTGCTCGGCCCCGAATTCACCGAACTCGGCGTCGCGCCGGAACGGGCGACCGCCGCGCTCAAGGCGTTCCGGCTCAGTTGCGCGGCGCTCCAGCGGCGCCCCGACGCCAGCGGGCTGACGCAGCCCGGCGAATGGGCCGAAAGCTGTGCGGCGGCGACCGGCTGGGCCGATCGCGACGCGAGCAATTTCTTCAGCCGCTATTTCGGCACCGTCCAGGTCGGGGCGGGCACCGCCTTCGTCACCGGCTATTTCGAACCCGAAATCGCCGCTTCGCGGACCAGACAGCCGGGCTATGACGTCCCGATCTATCGTCGCCCGCCCGACCTCGTCGATGTCGACCTCGGCCTGTTTTCCGAATCGTTGCAGGGCAAGAAGATCCGCGGGCGCGTCGAGGGCCGCCAGTTCATACCCTATTACGACCGGGCCGCGATCGAGCGCGGCGCGCTCGCGGGGCGCGGGCTCGAAATCGCCTGGGCCGCCGACGCCGCCGAATTTTTCTTCCTCCAGGTCCAGGGTTCGGGGCGGTTGCGCCTGCCCGACGGATCGGTGATGCGGATCGGATACGACAGCCAGAACGGCCGCGATTATGTCGGGATCGGCCGGCTGCTGCTCGATCGCGGCGCGCTCCAGCCGGGGCAGGCGTCGATGCAGGGCATTCTCGACTATCTGCGCGCCGACCCGGTGCGCGGCGCCGCGGTGATGAATGAAAATCCCAGTTGGGTCTTCTTTCGCGAACTGACCGGTCCCGGCCCGCTGGGCGCGCTCGGCGTGCCGGTCACGGGGCGCACCAGCGTCGCCGCCGATCCCAAATATGTTCCGCTGGGCGCCCCCGTCTTTCTCTCGCTCGACCGTGCGGAACCGAACGGCCTGTGGATCGCGCAGGATACTGGCGGCGCGATCAAGGGCGCCAATCGTTTCGACAGCTTCTGGGGTGCGGGCGACACCGCGCGCGCGCTGGCGGGCGGCATGGCGGCGCGGCGGCTGGCGCTGCTGCTGCTGCCGCGTACCAGCGTCGCCCGTCTGACCGGGCGCTGACCGATGCCGGTGGGTCGCTGATGCCCCGGCGCCTCGATCCCGACGAAGCGGCGCTCTGGAAAAAGGTCGCCGCGACCGTCGAACCGCTGCGCAAGCGGCCGGCGGCGACGATCCCGCCCGCTGCGCCGCCGACCGTCCGGCCGCCCAAAACCACGCCTCGCAGCACCGCGGGGCCCGCCGCGCCGGCCCGCCCTTCGGCCGCGTTGCCGCCGCCGCGCCGCACCCACCAGGCGGCGACGCTCGACGGCCATTGGGATCGGCGCCTGCGCAAGGGGATGGTGCGCCCCGACCTGACGATCGACCTGCACGGCCACAGCCTTGCCTCGGCCCAGGCGCTGCTCGACGATGCGATCGGCCGGGCGCTGGCCCGCGGCGCGCGCGTGCTGCT
>CAZSMB010000003.1:51822-60026 GCA_964607625.1 uncultured Sphingopyxis sp.
CGCTGCTCGACGATGCGATCGGCCGGGCGCTGGCCCGCGGCGCGCGCGTGCTGCTGGTCGTTGCGGGGCGCCTGCGTCCCGGTGCCGATCGCCTGCCCCAGATGCACGGGGGGCCGCGCCCGCGCGGCGCGATCCGCGCCTCGTTGGCCGACTGGCTCGCCGCCTCGCCCTTTGCCGACCGCATCGTCGCGCTGCGCCCCGCGCACATCAGCCACGGCGGCGCGGGGGCGGTCTATGTGATCCTGCGGCGGGGGCGGGATTGAAGACATATCTCGCGCAAAGGCGCGAAGAGCACCAGACTCCGTTTGCCCTGAGCTTGTCGAAGGGCCGTTCTTCCTCTCAAAGTTGAAAGGAAAAAGAACGGTGCTTCGACAAGCTCAGCACGAACGGAGAGAGGAAATCTTTGCGCCTTTGCGCCTTTGCGTGAGACGAATCTAATCGGGCAGCGCCCGCGCCAGCACCCCGCGATAAATGGCGCTCAGCGTGCGCAGGTCGGCGACCGCGACCGCCTCGTCCAGCTTGTGCATCGTCGCGTTGGTCAGCCCGAATTCGACGACCGGGCACAGCGCGTGCAGGAAGCGCGCGTCGGACGTGCCGCCGGTGGTCGACAGTTCGGGCATGATGCCGGTTTCGGCATGCACCGCCTCGGCGACCAGCGCCGACAGTTCGCCGGGCGGGGTCAGAAAGGCTTCGCCCGAAATCTTGCCGACCACCTTCGCGCGCGGTTCGACATCGTGCGCGATGCGCTCGATCATCTCGACCAGTTCGGCGCCCGACTGCCGGTCGTTGAAACGGATCGACAACCGCGCGCGCGCGGAGGCGGGGATGACGTTGGTCGCGCCGTTGCCGACCTCGATATCGGTGAATTCGATGTTCGACGGCTGGAACCAGTCGGTCCCCGCGTCGAGGCTGACCGAATCGATCTCGGCCAATATCTTGACCAGCTTGGGGATCGGGTTGTCGGCCAGGTGCGGATAGGCGACATGCCCCTGCGTGCCCGGCACGTCGATCCAGATGTTCACCGACCCGCGCCGTCCGATCTTCATCATGTCGCCCAGCCGGTTCACCGACGTCGGTTCGCCGACCAGGATCATGTCGGGGCGGACGCCGCGCGCGTCCATATGCTCCATCAGCGCGCGGGTGCCAAAGATCGCCGGGCCTTCCTCGTCGCCGGTGACGATCAGGCTGATCGTGCCCGCCTCGGCCGGGACGCCCGCCGCCGCGGCGACGAAGGCGGCGATCGCGCCCTTCATGTCGACGGCGCCGCGCCCATAGAGCAGGTCGCCGCGGATTTCGGGGGCAAAGGCGTCGCTGGTCCACCCCACCCCCGGCGGCACGACGTCCAGATGTCCGGCAAAGCCGAAATGCGCGGGGCCGGCCCCCTTGCGCACCGCGAGCAGGTTTTCGACCGGCCCGTCGGGTTCGATCCCGTCGATGAAGCGTTCGACGGCAAAGCCGAGCGGGACGAGCGCCGCCTCCAGCACGTCGAAGACGGCACCGGTCGCGGGGGTCACGCTCGGCGCGGCGATCAGCGCCTTGGCGAGTTCGACGGGGTCGATGGTCGTGGTCATGCCATCCCTTAGCGCCTTGCGCCGCGCGAAGTCGAGGCTTTGCACCGCGCCGCGATTATGCGAAACAAAGAAGGAACAAAGTAGGAGTCGCCTCCATGCCCAAGCTCGACCTCGATACGATCGAACAGACCAATGCCACCGGCTATCCCGCGCCGTTCGACGCGCCGGTTCAGGGGCGCTGGTATCGCCGCCTCGCCCCCGCGACCGGCCTCTCCGACTTCGCCGCGAGCCATGTCGTGCTCGAACCCGGTGCCTGGTCGTCGCAGCGCCACTGGCACGACGGCGAGGACGAGATGCTGGTGATGATTGCGGGCGAGGCGGTGCTGGTCGAGGACGCGGGCCGCACGCCGATGCGGCCCGGCGATATCGCGGTCTGGCCAAAGGGCAGCACCAACGGCCATCACCTGATCAACGAATCGGACGCCGACTGCGTGTTCGTCGCACTCGGCGGGGGCAAGAAATACGATACCGGCGGCGGCTATTCGGACATCGACATGCTCTTCACGCCCGACGGCTACACGCACAAGGACGGCCGCCCCTATCCGGTGACGCGCCTGCCGTGATCGCCGGGCGTCAGTTCAGGGTGACGAAACGCGCCATGTCGTCGCGCGTCAGATAGCGGACGTCGTCGAACGGCGTGCTGTTGGTCAGCGCGTAAAAGGCGCGCGCCTTCGCGTCGTCCATTCCCATTTCGCGATAATAGGACAGATATTCGGCATGGACCGGGTCGCCCGCGGGATAGTCGCGCGCCTCGCGCCCGGTTTCGTCCATCCAGCTGTGCACCCCGAATTCGGCGTCGGGCGCGGCGCGGCGGTGGGTGCCCGCGAGCCACAGCTCGACCGCGCCCGACCGCACCGACCCGCCGCTCGGCACCACCGTCTCCAGCCCGGCGCGCCGGATCGCGCGCGCCAGGACCAGATTCGCTTCCTCGTCCAGGCTGCCCGGACAGTCGACCATCTCGATGCGCTTGAGCCCCGGAAAGGCGGCGAGCATCGCGGCGAACTGGCGCGGCGTGGCGCTCGTCACGTCGCCCGCCATCCGCACCGTCGCCGCGTCGATCACCGCAAACGGGCCGAAGCGCGCCCTGGCGTGGCCCAGCGTCGCGAGGGTGGCCGACGGGGCGTAGCGCCGCATCGCGCCCCGGTCGACATCGGCATCGGCATCGGCGGCCAGCGCCTCGTCGCCGAGCAGCGCGGCCGCTTCGTCGAGGACGATGCCATCGGCCTCGTCGCCCGCCTCGTCCCAGCTCCAGGTCACCGTCGTGGTGGTGACGGTCACGACCTGCTGCGCGCCCGCGGGCGCGAACGCCAGCACCGCCGCGAGCGCGGCGACGATCAGGGTGCGGAACAGGGTGCTCGGCGAAACCATGCCGCCGCCTTCGCGCGCGCGCGCCTATCAAAGCGCAAAGCGATGCGGTCAGCGCGGCGTTAACCCCGTTCCGGGACGTGCGGGGTCAGTCGCGGTCGGGGGCGCCGAGCGGGAAATAGGCGCGGTAGGGTCGCGCCTCCTCGACACAGCGCGCCACCGACGGCCGCGCGAGCAGCCGCGCGCGATAGGCGCGTAGCGCGGCATGGTCCGGCGCGATCGGATGCACCCAGTCGGCATAGAAGAGCGAGGGCGCCGCCGCGCAGTCGGCCAGGGTAAAGCCGTGCGGCGTCGCCCACGCGCGCTCCGCCAGCTGCGTGTCGATCCAGCCATAGACGGTTTCGAGCGCCGCCTTCGCCTTGTCGACGATCATCGGCAGGTGATTCTCTGGTCCGCGCAGCGCGTCGTTCACCACCTCCTGCATCGGACCCATGACATGATTGTCGAACACCCGGTCGAACAATCGCACCTCGAGCGCCGCGCCCGCGTCGGCGGGGACCAGCCGCGGCGTCGGAAATTTCGCATCGAGATATTCGACGATGATGCTCGCCTCGAACAGGGCGCGGCCTTCATCGACGAGCAGCGGGAATTTGCCGATCGGCCAATGCGCGCGCAGTTCCGCGCCATGCTCGGGCCGGTCGGGCTCGAGGACGCGATAGTCGAAGTCGATGCCCTTCTCGTAGAGCGCGATCAGCGCTTTCCAAGTGTAGGAGGAGAAGGGGTGGCCATAGAAAATCGGGGTCATCATGTGTCCTTGCGAAGATAAAGCCACGCGAGCGGCAGCCCGACGAAGGCGATATGCGGAAACAGCGCGACGAGGCCGCTGACCGGATCGGCGGGCGGAAAGGGCGCGCCGAAACGCAGCGGCAGCACCAGGGCATTCATGATCAGATAGAGCAGCAGCCCGTAAAGCGTGCCCATCAGCCACCACGGCCAGCCGGTTCGCACCGACCAGCGCGGCGCGAAGCCGACGAAGGCGGCAACCATCGCGCCCATGATCGCATAATGGGTGGCGAGTCCCGCGATCGCGCCGCCGAACCCCGAGTCGGCGGCGCCGTCGCCGAAGGGACCCTTCGCCACGCCGCGCAGCATTCCGCCGACGGTGCCGCCGACGGCAAGGCTCCACAGCGCGGCATAAGCGATGTCGAGCGTCCCGCAGAGCAGCCAGGCGCGGATCGGCGAGGGTCGCGCCGTCACCTCAGCCGCCCTTCACCGCCGCCTCGATCGCGGCGATGTCGATCTTCTTCATCGCCATCATCGCTTCCATCGCGCGCTTGCCGGCCGCCTTGTCGGCCCCGGTCGTCGCTTCGATCAGGATGCGCGGGGTGATCTGCCACGACACGCCCCACTTGTCCTTGCACCACCCGCACACGCTTTCCTCGCCGCCATTGCCGACGATCGCGTCCCAATAGCGGTCGGTTTCCTCCTGCGTGTCGGTGTGGACCTGGAACGAAAAGGATTCATTGTGCTTGAAGATCGGCGGGCCGTTCAGTCCGACGCACGGCGTGCCGAGCAACGTGAACTCGACGGTCAGCACATCGCCTTCCTTGTTGCCCGGCGTGTCGCTCGGCGACCGGTTCACCGCGCCGACCCGGCTGTCGGGAAAGGTCGCGGCATAGAAATTCGCCGCCTCTTCGGCATCGCCCTCGTACCACAGGCACAGCGTCATCGGATTCTTCGTCATCGTCTTTCTCCTCTTCCGGTGTTCCCTCCTCTTCGCGGGAGGGGCTTGTTTTACCGCCGCGGCCCGACCAGCCCGAACAGCGCGCCTTGCGGATCGGTCGCGACCAGCGCATATTCGCCGCCGGGGATTTCCATCGGCCCGTTCACCAGCGTCCCGCCCTCGGCCTCGAGCGCGGATTTGGCGCGGTCGATGTCGTCGACGCCGATGTAAGAGGTCCATAGCGGGGCGGGCATGCCGGGCATCAGCGGCATCACCGCCCCGATCCCGGTTTCGCCGACCTGCACGAAGCGGTATTGGCCCATCTCGCCCATATCCATCGCGCCCTCCTGTCCCCAGCCGAAATGCTTGCGGTAAAAGGCGATCGCGGCTTCGGGGTCGCTCGTCGCCAGCTCGTTCCAGCGCACATGCTGCGCCTCGGTCACCGAAAAGGCGTCGCTGTCCCTATCCTCGGCCCCCGCGGGCGGGATCGGGGTCATCACATAGAAGGGCGCCCCCTGCGGATCGGTCACCATCGCGATCCGCCCGACGGGCAGGTCGGTCGCGGGCATGTGCACCGCGCCGCCGTCGGCCGTGATATCGGCGATCGTCGCATCGACATCGGGGGTATAGAGATAGCCGAGCCACGCCGGCCGCGCGCCACCTGCGACCATGTCGGCATTCAGCGCCAGCACGCCGCCGGCGTTGCCCCCGTCATCCCGCACGATCATGCGGTAATCGACGCCGCCCGGCGCCTCGGGGTCCGAATGCGCGGCGATGGTCCAGCCGACCACCGCGCCGTAAAACCGCGCCGCCGCGTCGGGGTCGCTCGTCATCAGCTCGTACCAGATGAAACTGCCTTTGGGATTGGTCATTGCCGTTCTCCGTCATAGGTCACGCTGGGAAAGAAATTGCCGCGCCCCTCGGGGGTCATGTCGAGCAGCCCCCACAGCGGGTCGACCAGGTCGCCGGCGCGGTGGTGTTCGCCCGGATCTTCGGGGGCAAAGGCCATTTCGCTCGCCCAGTGGTGGCGCACGGTGCCGTCCGCCCGGGCAAATATGTTGAAGATCGTCTCGTCCCAATTCTCGCCCTCGCCCATGCCGCGCTCGGCGCGCTTGGCGGGCGACAGCCGGGACGTGTCGCCGAAATAATCGGCCGAATAGCGGCCGCTTGCATCGGACAGGAAGCGAAGGTGCGGCCAGCGCCGGTCCTTCGCCCACGCCTCGAGCCGCGCGATCGGCGACTTGGCGACGATATAGAGCGGGGCGCGCTGTCCGACGTGGCGCGCGCTGCCGTCGATCGCGTCGAGCATGTGGGTGCAGCCGGGGCAGGGGCCGTCGCGTTCGGGCCCGAACATGAAGCTATAGAGGATCAGGCTCGGATGGCCGCCGAACAGCTCCGACAGCCGGACCGTCTCGGGCCGCTGGTGCGCCCCGATTCGTTCGAAGGCGTAATCCTCGGGCACGACCCCGCCGGCCGGCAGCGCGCGCCGCTGCGCCGCGACCGCCTCGATCCGGCGGCGGAGGTCGATCTCGGCCTCGAGCAACGCCGCGCGTGCGTCGCGATAGGCGGGGCTTTCATTCGGAAAGGACAGGTGGTGCATCGTCTCCGCCTTTCTAAAGCCCCTCCCCTTCAGGGGAGGGGTTGGGGTGGGGGTCGCAGGAATGAGCGAGGCCGTGGGTCCCACCCCGCTGCGACCAGCGGGCAAGCCCGCAAGTCTCGCTGCCCTTCCCCTTCAGGGGAGGGGCCGATTGCGCCTCAGGCATCCAGGATCGGCGCAAAGCCGCCATAGATCATGCGCTTGCCGTCAAAGCTCTGGTCATCGGGGTCATGCTTCATCCGCTCGTCGGCCATGATCCTGTCCCAGCCCGCGACGCGCGCCTCCTTGCTCGGCCATTCGATCCAGCTGAACACGACGCTCTCGCCCGGTTCGGCGTGCGTCGCGCGCCGGAAATCGGTGACCTTTCCGTCCAGCACGTCGTCGCCCCAGCATTCGAGCACGCGCGTCGCGCCGTGGTCGAGGAAGACGATCGCGGCCTTGTCGGCCATGTCGCGATATCTCGCCTTGTTGGCGTCGGGCACCGCGACCAGGAAGCCGTCGGTATAGCCCATCGGCCCGCCAAGCCCTTCCTCGACGATCGAATCGAACCCCGATACGATCATCCGCGTCCCGTCGAAGGGCATCGACGCGCCCATCTCGGCCATCCGCGGGTCGCTCATCATCTTTTCGGTCGCGGCGTCGCGGGTCTTGCGGTCGGGATATTCGAACCAGCTGAAGACGATCTCCTCGTCCTCCTTCGCCGCGACCGCGGTGCGGAAATCGTTGATCTTGCCTTCGGGGACGTCGTCGCCCCATGCCTCGACATGGCGGCGCACGCCATATTCCTTGAACAGCGCCACCGCATCGGCGGCATGCTTGCGATAGGCGTCCTTGTTCGCCGCGGGCACCGCGACGACAAATCCTTCGACATAGGTCATCATCTCTCTCCTTCGGGGGGTATGGAGCGGGGCGGTCAGGCGGCGGGCGCGGCCTCCTCGCGGAACGAGGCGAGCTGCGCCTTCAGCGCGCGGTCGAACGCCGGGCGCGACAGACAGCGCGACAGATAGGCTTCCAGCCGCGGATGCTCGGCGACCGCGCCGGCCTCGACGCCTTCGCGCAGCACCGTCGCCATCGCGATGTCGGCGACGGTAAAGGATGCGCCGGTCAGATAGGGCTTGTCGCCGATCGCGTCGGACAGTCTGGCGAAGCGGGCGTCGATGAACGCCATCAGGCCGGGACGGCGCATCCGCGCCCAATCCTCGCCCGCGGCGAAAATGTCGACATTGGCCAGCTCCATCAGCATCGGCTCGACGCTGTTGTACGCCGCGAACAGCCAGCTCGTCACGCTCGCGCGCGCCTGCGGGTCGCGCGGCAGCAACGCTTCGTCCCTTTCGGCGAGGTGGAGCAGGATCGCGCCGCTTTCGAACAGGCGCACCGGACCGTCCTGCAGCACCGGCACCTGGCCCCACGGCTGGTCCAGGAAATGCGCGGCGGGGCGATCGACCGTGCTGATCAGCCGCTCGGCATAATCGATCCCCATTTCCTCGCAGGCCCAGCGCGGGCGCAGGTCGCGGACGAATCCGCGCGCGAAATCGGGAACCCAGTCGAGCGACGTGATCGTGACGGCGGCATTGGAATTGACGGGCATCGATTCTCTCCCTGGATATTGGTTGGTTGACGAAGACGCGGAATGCGATCCTTGGCGATCAGCTCCGCGCGGGAAACGGATGGACGAGCAGGCGCATCGCCGGAAAGCGCAGCCACAGTCCCGCCCACAGCATCACCGCCAGATAGACGCCGAACAGGGTGTGGCTGAACAGGGGGTTGCCGATGCGGACATGCGTCGCCACCGCGCCGCCGATCCACGCGGTCAGCAGGATCGCGCCGACGAAGGCGGTGCGCGGCCAGGCATAAAGCGCGGTGCAGGCGAGCAGAAGCCAGCCGAGCCCGGCCCACAGGCCGGGGTCGCCGGGCCAGCCGAGCGCGATCGCGGTCTCGCCGACGATCGGCAGCTTCGCGATCTTCACGCCGGCATCGAACAGCAGGAAGGCGATGACGAGGCCGCTCA
>CAZSMB010000004.1:0-13376 GCA_964607625.1 uncultured Sphingopyxis sp.
GCGCCTCATGCCCCAGAAATGCGGGCCGCCGTCCGGCACGTCCCATTCGACCTGCGTTGCAAAGCCCAGCCGTTCGTAGAGCGGCACATTTTCGGGAGTCGCGGTTTCGAGCCAGCAGGGCAGCCCTTCGGCATCGGCGGCCGCGATCTGGGTGCGGATGATGCGTCCGCCATGGCCTTTGCCCTGCTCGGCCGGTCGTACGCCGACATAGTGGAGATACCAGAAACGGCCCTTTGGCCGGTGCGCGTCGATGCTGCCCTGCACCTTCAGCCCGCGCGGCAGGGCGGTGCCGAAAGTCGCCACCAACGGGATCACCGTGCGCAGAAATTCCAGGGGGCCGCTTTCCGCCTGTCCCGGAGCGCGCCACAGCGAGGCGGCTTCGTCGCCGGTCGAGCGCAGCACCCTGCCCGCCCGCGCATCGGAAGGCACCAGAACGCGAAACAATCCGCGGAGCGCGCGGGCGCGGTGCACGGGATCGGGCAATATCCACGACAGTGCCGGGTCGGTCTGGAAGGCCTGAGCGAGTGTTTCCATCACCTCGGCAAGCTGATCGCGGCGCGCTTCGGCTATGTCCCCGTTCATTCCCATCCTCCCCTTTGCCGGGCAGGATAGCAGCGATTCAGCCGCGCGCGAGACCTCCGCGTATCGCATAACCGCGATAGAGGCTGCGGCAATAGCCGCCGGTGCTGCCCGTCTCCTCCGCGAGCGCCATGATCGCGCGCGCGATTCCGGCCCGCGGGGCGACGTGGAAGCGCGCAAGCCAGCCGAACAGCGCGCGCCGCCACAGCGACGGCAAACCGTCCTGTTGCCCGAAATCGACGAGTTCGAGCCGTCCGCCCGGCGCGACGCAGCGCGCCGCCTGGGCGAGCGCATCTTGCCATTCGGGGATCATCGACAGCGCATAGCTGATGAAAACGCGATCGAAGGTCGCGCGCCCGAACAGCGCGGACGGCCCGAAATCGCACGCATCGCCCTGCGCAAGCGTCGCGCGATCCGCAAGTCCCGCCTTCGCCACGGCGCCGCGCGCGGTTGCGAGCATCGCTTCGGATATATCGACGCCATAGAGACGGGCCTCGGGCCACGCCCTTCCGACCGCGATCAGATTGCGCCCTGTCCCGCAGCCGATTTCGAGCACCGATCCCCCCGGCGGCGGCGCGAGATCGGCGATCAGCCCGTCGCGGCCGAGCAGATAATATTTGCGGGTCGCATCATAGATATGGCGTTGGGTGCGATAGACCCCGTTCATCAGATCGGCATGGCCGCTCGCCACGATCACCCCTCCCGCAACACATAAAGATGAACCCCGCCATAAATCGCCGAGCGGTCGCGCCGCGTATAGTCGCGCGATTCTTCGGCGCGATACGTCCAGCGCGTCAGTAGATCTTCGGGAAGGCGTCCGGGCAGCAGGCTCGGTTCCGCCGCGGTGCGGAACAGGACCCGTGCGTTGGGCCGCGCGGTCCGCGTAACCTCTGTCCACAGCGCCGCGAGCTGCGCGTCGGTCATCCAGTCCTGCGCGTCGAGGAACACATAGCGGTCGAAGCTGCCGGCATCGGACGCGGCGAGCATGTCGGTCATGTTGGCGTGGCGCATCGATACGCGACCGGCACGCGTCCTGATCGCGTCATAGCTCGACGGCTCCAGATAGGGCGGCAGCGGCGCCGACGGCGTCCTGCCATAGCCGCGTCCGAACGCCTGCCAGGCGAAATAATTGTCGTCGAGCGGAAAATCGCACGCGAGTTTTTCGAGCCGGCGGCGCAACACATCGGCCATCGGCCGGCCGCTCGCCAAGGCGTCATATTGCGCGGGCGGGATGCCCAGGCCAAAGAGCGACGACCGCTGGTCGGTGATCCATCGCACGAGCTTGCGGTCGAAGACGGGCGCCAGCTTCGCATCGAAGAACGCGCGCTGGTCGGCGACCGACTTCGCCTCGAGCAATTGACGCGGATCGACGCCGTGCAGCCGGGCGGCGACATGCGCGAGACCGATGAAGTGCCCGAGCAGCCCGCGTTTGTAGAGGCCCCGCGCGAACCCGTCGATACGGCGGCGCCCGGTCGGGCCGCGCCCCTCCCAATAGCGGCGCGTCGCCTCGTCGAGGTGCGGCGCGATATGGGTGCGATAGGCGGCGATGTTGGCGGGGCTGTCCGCCTGGGCAAGCAGGCGATGGAAATGCGCGTGGTCGGGCAGGTACAGGGCCGCGGCGCGCTTCAGATTGTTCAGCGCGACGTGCGCACGGTTGAGGTCGACCGCGACGATAGCGCCGGGATCCGCCAGAAGATAGGACAGGACGTTGCAGCCGCCGCTCGCGATCGTTGCGATCCGCTGGCCGGGTTCGATCGCCAGCGCCTCCATGTCGACGACCGGGTCTTCCCATATTTGCGCATAGACCAGACCCTTGAAAGCAAAGGCGAAGGCGCGATCGAGCAGGCGTTGCCGTTGCGCAGCGTCGGTGCGGACGACCGCCGCGGCGATCTTGTGGTCTGGGCGAGTGGCCATGAGCGCCTTTCCGGAACGATGAACAGTCCGGGGCCGCCCATGACAGGCTTCGATGCCGTTTCAGCGTCGGATCGATGACAAACGGGCGACAAAGCGAATTTGCCTGTCGCCCGTCCGCAACATCAGTCGCGACAATAGCCTTCGCCGGTTTTGACGATCAGGCATTCGGTCTTGCCGGCGAGATATTTGAGGCCGGTGTCGTCGCCGTTGCCGCGGTGCAGGCTCAATTCCTCGCCGCCGCGCGTGAACTTGATACCATGCTCGCTGTCCCGGCCATCGTAGGTTCCCTTGGTGTCGAGGTCCGACTGCATCTCGAGCCGGTAATGCTCGGGCTCGGTCGGAGTGATCGTCACATACATGCCCTCGACCCCGATCCACTTGCCCGCCCAGCTGGCAAAGCGGTGCTCCCCGGACGCCGGATCGGTCCCGGACTCGACCGGCGTCGTCCCGTCTGCGGGTTCGGCGCTTTCAACCGGGACTTCGGTGGTCGTGGTCGCGCCCTGTTCGGGTGCGGGGGCCTCGGCCTTCTCGCACCCGGCGAGCAGCACCAGCGCGGTCGAAGCGGCCAGGATCATGGATGTCTTCATCGTGCGTCTCCTTCCTCGGGCCAAACGCCCCGCAACGAATAAGTTTCCCTCAGCCCGCCAGTATCCCGGCATAATGTTTCGCATCGACATTGCCGCCCGACAGCGTGACGAGCGTGGCTTCGCCCGGCGCGACCTTGCCTGCGAGGATCGCCGCGAGCGCCGCCGCGCCGCCGGGCTCGACGACGAGGTGCAGCCGCTCGAACGCGACGCGCATCGCGTGGCGCACTTCCTCGCGCGTCACCGCGACCCCGCGCACGCCGCGCGCCTGCAATACCGCGAAGTTGATCGGCCACGTCTGCGGTGTCTGGAGCGCATCGCATTCGGTGGGGTAGCTCATATCCTCGACCGACAGGATCTCGCCGGCCGCCAGGCTGCGCGTTACATCGTCCCAGCCTTCGGGCTCTACCGCGATGATCGCGGCATCGGGGCAGGCAAGCGCGAGCCCCGCCGACAGCCCGCCGCCGCCGCAACAGGCGACGACCGTGTCGGGCCCGTCGATCCCGCGCGCCGCGAGCTGCGCACGCGCCTCGATCCCCGCGGTCCCCTGCCCTTCGATGATCCACGGATCGCCATAGGCATGGACGAGTGTCCCGCCGTTCTGGTCGAGCAGCTTGGCCGCGACGGCATCGCGCGATTCGCTGACGCGGTCGTAGAGGACGACGTCGGCGCCGAGCGCGCGCGTCGCGGCGAGCTTCATCGCCGGCGCATTGCTCGGCATCACGATCGTCGCCTTGATCCCCAGCCGCTTCGCCGCCCAGGCGACGCCCTGCGCATGGTTGCCGCTCGACACGCCAACGACCCCCGCCGCCGCCTGTTCGGGTGTGAGGTCGGTCAGCCGGTGCCATGCCCCGCGAATCTTGAACGCGCCGACCGGCTGGAGGCATTCGGCCTTGCACCACAGCGTCACCCCGTCGACCTCGAGCGGCAGCAGCGGCGTCTGCGGAAGGAGCGCAGCGACTTTCGCCGCGGCGCGTTCGATACCGGCCAGGCTCGGCGCGCGTGCGGGGTCGAGCAGGGGATCGGGGCTTTGCTGTGTCATGGCTTCGTCCTATAGGGCGCGGCATGGATGACAAGCGGCGACAGGCCGCGACAGGAGATTTTTCGATGAGCAAGGTTCTGGTCATCGGCGCAGGCGGCGTCGGTTCGGTGGCGGTGCACAAGATGGCGATGAACGCCGACATCTTCCCCGACATCACCCTCGCCAGCCGCCGCAAGTTCAAATGCGACGCGATCGCCGAGTCGGTGAAGGAACGCACCGGCGTGACGATCCGCACCGCCGAGGTCGACGCCGACCACATCGACGCCACCGCGGCGCTGATCCGCGACGTCGGCGCGACGCACGTCGTCAACCTGGCGCTGCCCTATCAGGACCTGACGATCATGGAGGCGTGCCTGTCGACCGGCGCGCACTATCTCGACACCGCCAACTACGAACCGCGCGACGAGGCGAAGTTCGAATATCACTGGCAGTGGGCCTATCAGGATCGTTTCAAGGACGCCGGGCTGATGGCGCTCCTCGGCTCGGGTTTCGATCCCGGCGTGACGAGCGTCTTCACCACCTGGCTGAAGAAGCATCATTTCGAGCGGATCGACACGCTCGACATCCTCGACTGCAACGGCGGCGATCACGGCCAGCATTTCGCCACCAACTTCAATCCCGAGATCAACATTCGCGAAGTGACCGCGGTGGCGCGGCACTGGGAAAACGGCGAATGGGTCGAAACCCCGCCGATGTCCGTGAAACAGCCGTTCGATTTCGAAGCGGTCGGGCCCAAGACGATGTACCTCATGTACCACGAGGAAATCGAAAGCCTGAAGACCCACTTGCCGGAGATCGGGCGCATCCGGTTCTGGATGACCTTCGGCGACGCCTATATCCAGCATCTCACCGTGCTCCAGAACGTCGGCATGACCCGCATCGACCCCGTGATCTACGAGGGCAAGGAGATCGTCCCGTTGCAGTTCCTGAAGGCCGTGCTGCCCGAACCCTCGAGCCTTGGCGAAACGACCAAGGGAAAGACCAATATCGGCGTGATCGCGACCGGCCTGGGCAAAGACGGCAAGGAAAAGACGCTCTACCTCTACAATATCTGCGACCATGAGGACGCCTATGCCGAGACGGGCAACCAGGCGGTCAGCTACACCACCGGCGTCCCGGCGATGATCGGCGCCGCGATGATGGTCACCGGCACCTGGTCGGGCAAGGGCGTGTTCAACATGGAACAGATGGACCCCGACCCCTTCATGGACATGCTGATGAAGCACGGCCTGCCGTGGCAGGTGAAGGAACTGGACGGACCGCTGGACTTTTAGTTCAGGCGTTACCGTCGATCCGTTCGTGCCGAGCCTGTCGAAGCACCGTCCTTTCTTTCCGCATTGCAAAGACGGAACGGCCCTTCGACAAGTGCAGGACGAACGGATAGCAAGGTGGATTTGCACGGGATCGGTATGAAACGCCTCCCGCATTCTCGATTGATCCGGTAATCTGGCATATCTCGGCAGCCACTCCGATATCGACTGGCACCCGGCCTTTTTCGGAGAGCCGCTAATCGTCGGGGTTAGGGATATCCGAATATAATCTGATGGAATGCTCCCAATGATCGCCTACCTCCTTCCCATCGGTCTTCTCTTCGTCTCCAACATCTTCATGACCTTTGCCTGGTACGGGCATCTCGGCGACCTTTCGCGCCCGATCTGGCTCGCCGTGCTGCTCGCCTGGGGTTTGGCCTTCTTCGAATATTGCCTCGCCGTGCCGGCGAACCGCATCGGCTATGGCGTTTATAGTGCCGCCGAACTCAAGACCTTGCAGGAAGTCATCACCCTCATCATCTTTGCGGGCTTCGCGGTCTTCTGGCTCGGCGAAAAGCTGACGGTAAACCATTTCATCGGCTTCTCGCTGATCGCGGCGGGCGCATTCTTTATCTTCAAGGGGCCGATCGCGGCCTGACGACAGGATATTCGACCCATGGAAACCCGTGCCGGCGACCCCGGAGCTTTCGCCACGTTCGACCTCGACCGCGTCCCCTCGCCCGCTTTCGTGGTCGACGCGGCAAAGGTGCGTGCCAACCTCGCGGTGCTGCGTCATATCGGCGACGCATCGGGCGCGCGGGTGCTGGCGGCGCTCAAGGCCTTTTCGATGTGGTCGCTCGGCGACACGGTCGCCGAATATCTCGACGGCGTCTGCGCCTCGGGCCTCTTCGAGGCACGGCTGGGGCGCGAGGAATATGCCGGACCGGACGGAGACCGCGAGGTCGCGACCTATTGCGCGGGCTACAAGGAAGCCGACCTACCCGATATCGCGCGCCTGTCCAACCACCTCATCTTCAATTCGCCGGGCCAGCTCGCGCGCTTCCGCCCGTTGCTCGACAGCCTGCGGACGCAAGGCGAGACGTTCGACATCGGGCTGCGCATCAACCCGATGCACAGCGAGGGAGAGGTTGCGAAATACGACCCGGCGGCGCCGTGCAGCCGGCTCGGCTTTCCGGTGACGCAATTGCTTTCCGAGCATATGGAGGGCGTCGACGGCATCCACATGCACAGCTTGTGCGAACAGGATTTCCCGCCGCTCGAACGAACATGGAACGCGGTGCAGCCGATGTTGCGTCCCTTCTTCCGCCAGCTCAAATGGATCAACTTCGGGGGTGGCCACCATGTGACGCGTGCCGATTATCAGACGGGCGACCTGATCGCCTTTCTGAAGCGCGTGCGCGCCGAGACCGATTGCGACGTGATGATCGAACCCGGCGAAGCGGTCGCGCTCGACGCCGGCATCCTCGTCGGCGAAATCCTCGACCTGTTCGATAACGGCATGCCCATCGGCATTACCGACATCAGCGCCACGTGCCATATGCCCGACGTGATCGAGGCACCCTATCGCCCGGCCATGCTTGGCGAAGCGAGCGAGGGCGCGGCGGTGCGCCTCGGCGGCCCGTCGTGCCTCGCCGGCGACGTGATCGGCGACTATCGCCTGCCCGGAGGCGCTCGTATCGGCCAGCGCTTCGCCTTCCTCGACCAGGCGCATTATTCGATGGTCAAGACCAACAGCTTCAACGGCGTGCCGCTGCCGTCGATCTGGCTGTGGGACAGCGAGAGCGACGACCTGCGCGAGATAAGGCGTTTCGGCTATGAGGACTTCAAGACGCGGCTGAGCTGATTTCCGCCAGCGCCGCGTGGATGTCGCTGACGACCACCGATCCCTCGCCGACCGACGAGGCGACGCGCTTGACCGAACCCTTGCGGACGTCGCCGACGGCATAGATGCGCGGCCAGCTCGTTTCATAGCGACTCGGCATCCGGTCGAGCGACCAGCCCGCGCGAACCAGCTCGAGCGGCGCGATATCGCCGCCGGTCTTTACGAAGCCGCGCTCGTCGCAGACCATTTCCCTGGGCAGCCAGCCGGTATTCGGTCGCGCGCCGATAAACAGGAACAGGAATCCGCAATCGCACACGTCCTCGACGCCGGTATCGCGGCAACGATAGGTGATGCGACCGAGCCGTCCGTCGCCGTCCTCACCGGGGTGCAGGCCGACGACGTCGGTCGACGCGATGATCTCGATGTTCGGATGCTCTTCAAGCCGTTTGACCAGATATTCGGACATCGTTTCGCGCAGGCTGGAGCGGCGGAAAATGACGTGCACCTTGCGCGCGAAGCTGGCGAGATAGATGGCGCCCTGTCCCGCCGAATTGCCCGCGCCCACGACCGTGACCTCTGCATTGCTGCACAGCTGCGCCTCCATCGGCGTGGCCCCGTAAAAAATGCCACGCCCTTCGAATGCTTCGATGCCGTCGATCGGAAGGCGTTGATATTGCGCGCCGCTCGCGATCACGACCGCGCGGCTGCGCAGGCGCCGCCCGTCGGCCAGGGTCAGGCAATAGGCGTCGTCGTCGCGCTCGATCGCGCTCGCCCGCACCGGGGCGACGATCCGCGCCCCGAATTTCTGGGCCTGCACCGTCGCGCGCCGCGCGAGCTCGTTACCCGAAATACCGGTCGGAAAACCCAGATAGTTTTCGATCTTCGACGATGTGCCGGCCTGCCCGCCGGGCGCGAGCGAGTCGATCGCGATCGCGGTCAGCCCTTCCGACGCGGCATAGACCGCCGCGGCAAGGCCGCCGGGGCCGCTGCCGACCACGATCACGTCGGCGGTGGCGCCGTCGGGCAACAGGTCGAGACCCAGCCCCGCGGCGAGCTGTTCGGGCGTCGGCTGGAGCAGAAGGTCGGCCGCGCCCAGGATCACCACCGGCAACTGGGCCGCGTCGATCTGCCGCTCGGCGAGCAAGTGCACCGCGACCGGTCCGTCGGCGGGGTCGAACCAGCGATGCGCGACGCCGTGTTTGGCGAGGAGATCGCGCAGCGCATAGACGCTGCGGTCGAAGGCGCTTCCGATGACGATGACGGCGGCGAAACCGCGGCTGTTGCTGAACTCGCGACGCGCCGCGAAAATGCGTACGAAAATGTCCGAATAGTGCGAACTCGCCGCGATCAGGCGCTGGAAATCGGCGTGCGCGATCCGTAATATCTCGCCGTCGACGCCCATTTCCACGTGCGACAGGTGGCGCTGGCCGGTCAGCACCGACAGATCGCCCGCGAACTGGCCGCGCTCCATCCAGCCCACCCGCCTGGTGCCCGCGTCGGAATTGGCGAAGATATGCACCTCGCCGGTCAGGGTGACGATACAGTCGGGGGCCATCGTGCCGGCAGCGATCAGCAGGTCGCCTGCCCGGTGCGACTCGACCGTGCCCCACGCAACCAATTCGGTCAGTTCCGCGTCGGTAAAGGTATGATTCACATCTGCAGGAGAGGTCATTTGGACGATTTCCCTGATACGGAGACGCGGCGGGCGGTGGCGCGTCATCCGCCGTTTCTAGCGTTTGGAGAGGCGGGCGCAAGCAAGCGGCGGCCACGAAATTCCGTTGCAAAGGGGTCTTTACACAAAGCCCCCCCGCCCATATATGCGCACCCCGCTGCCCCAGGGGGACTTCCAATAACCGCAAGGCAGCCTTTGTCGTCTAACTTTACCTTTGGGGGTCCCTTGAATTGCACAAGCATCATAGCGCCCACGGGCTGATTCAGGCACTTTCGCCGATCGAACCTGTTACGCTTGTCCGCCCGCACGCCGCGCGGCGCGCAGCGCGTTTCTTTATCGAGCGATTTCCCGGCACGACCATGTATGCGGTCAAGGCGAATCCCTCGCCCGACCTGCTGCACGTGCTGTGGGACAGCGGTGTAACTCATTTCGACGTTGCCTCGATCGCCGAGGTGCGGCTGGTCTCGCGCGAATTGCCGCAGGCGACTCTCTGCTTCATGCACCCGGTCAAGGCCGAGGAGGCCATTTCCGAAGCCTATTGGAAGCATGGGGTGCGGACCTTCTCGCTCGACACAATGGACGAGCTTGAGAAGATCGTGCGCGCGACCGAAGGCGCGCAGGATCTCAACCTGCTCGTGCGGCTGCGGGTGTCGTCGGACCATTCCAAGCTCAGCCTCGCCGCGAAGTTCGGTGCCGAGCCCGAGGACGTCACCGAATTGCTGATGGCGACGCGCCAGGCCTCCGACGCGCTCGGCATCTGCTTCCACGTCGGCAGCCAGGCGATGACCCCGCATGCCTATGCGCAGGCGATGGAGCGCGTACGCACCGCGATCGTCGCGGCATCGGTCACGGTCGATATCGTCGATGTCGGCGGCGGCTTTCCGTCGTCCTATCCGGGCATGGAGCCGCCGCCGCTCGACGCCTATTTCGAGACGATCCACCGCAGCTTCGAAAGCCTGCCGATCAGCTATTCGGCCGAACTCTGGTGCGAACCGGGTCGCGCGCTTTCGGCCGAGTACAGCTCGCTTGTCGTTCGCGTCGAAAAGCGTCGCGGCGAAGAGCTTTACATCAACGACGGCGCCTATGGCGCGCTGTTCGACGCCGCGCATGTCGGCTGGCGCTTCCCGGTCACGCTGCTGCGTCAGCCCGAAAGCGAGGCCGAACTCGTCGCCTACAGCTTCTATGGCCCGACGTGCGACGACCTCGACCATATGGCCGGGCCTTTCTACCTGCCCGCCGACGTGAAGCCCGGCGACTTCATCGAAGTCGGCATGCTAGGGGCCTATGGCTGTGCGATGCGGACGAAGTTCAACGGATTCGGCGCCGAGGAAATCCACGTGGTCAGCGACGAACCGATGGTGAGCCTCTACACCGGGGTCGTTGACGAGCCCGAACGCCGGACCGCAACCGTCACCAAATTGTTCTGACGAAGATCCAGCGATCGAGACAAGGGACCGGCGCAGCGTTGCGACCGGCCCTTTTTCCGTCGCGCTGCCGATTGCGTCTTCCATTTCGATCTGCAACTGTTCGCGCGGCACCGCAAGAGCAGATGGGGAGATATGCGTGAAGATGCCCAACTCGGACAAGTTTCGTCGCGCCACCCCGCCACCGTTCACCGGACGCCCCCGCCGATGACGATGCTGGAGGGCATTCGCATCGTCGACCTGACCACCGTCATCTTCGGCCCCTATGCGACGCAGATGCTCGCCGACCTCGGCGCCGAAGTCATCAAGGTCGAAACGCCGGGCATCGGCGACGTGTCGCGCTATCTGGGCAGCGGCGTGCCCGACCCGACGATGGGATCGATCCACCTGACCGTGAACCGGGGCAAGCGCTCGATCGCTCTCGACCTAAAGCAGCCGGAGGACGCGGCGGTCCTGCGCGACCTGATTGCCTCGGCGGACGTCTTTTTTCACAATGTCCGCGGCAAGGCGATCGCTCGGCTCGGTTTCGATTATGCGGCCTGCAAGGCGATCAAGCCCGATATCATCTACGTCCATGCGACCGGCTTTGGACAGACCGGCCCTTATGCGGACCTTCAGGCCTATGACGACGTCATCCAGGCGGCGACGGGCACGACCAGCCTGCTGCCGCGCGTCGACGGCGATCCGCGCCCGCGCTACTTTCCCTCGCTGATCGCGGACAAGATCGCCGGGCAGTTCGGCGCACAGGCCATCCTTGCCGCGCTGGTCCACAAGCTGCGCACGGGCGAAGGACAGGACGTCGAAGTGCCGATGTTCGAATGTTTCGCGGCTTTCATGCTGACCGAGCATCTGCGCGATGCGACGCTCGCCCCCCCGCTCGGGCCCGCCGGCTATCCGCGACAACTCGACCCGACGCGGCAGCCCTTTCCCACCGCCGATGGCTATCTGGCCATCGTCCCCTACACGCCCGAATCGACGCTGCGGCTGATGACGCTTCTCGGCAGCGAAACGCTGCTCGCGACGGCGGAATATGAGGCCGCCAAGTCGAAGGGCGAGCATATGGCGCTGATTTATGCCGAAATCGCGCGCCGAACGCCCGCAAAGACGACGGCCGAATGGCTGGCAATCTTTGCCGCGAACGATATTCCGGCGATGGCGGCGCGCGATCTCGACGCGATCAAGGATGACCCGCATTTTGCCGCGACAGGCTTTTTCCGTCGGCGCGAGCATCCCGATGTCGGGACCTTCGACGAGATGCAGCCACCGGTCCGATATGGCGCGGCAACGCCGCGCGATCTGGGATTCGCACCGCGTATCGATGGCGATGGTCAAGCAATCCGTGCCGAACTGAAACCGGAGCGCGACGATGCTTTGTGATTGCAAAGTGGCGCGCCCGACGTAGCATCGCAGCCACGCGGCCCGTGTGGACAAGGCGCCGTGAGGCAAACAAGAGGGGGAAGATATGTCGGACAGCATCCTCGCACCGGGGGCCGTTCTCGCACTCTGGACGCTCATCATGCTCGGCTGGATGGCCGCCACGCGATTTCCGGCGATGGCGAAGGCCGGGATCGACGTCAAAGCAGCGCAGCCAGGGGGGCGCGGCATCGATCTGGAAACGGCGTTGCCGCCAAGCGTGAACTGGAAGTCGCACAATTACACCCACCTGCTCGAGCAGCCGACCATCTTCTATGCGGTGATCGTCTTCCTGCACCTGTCGGGCGGCGACGTCGGCTACACGCGCTGGATCGCCTGGGCCTATGTCGGTTTGCGCATCGTTCACAGCATTTGGCAGGCAACGGTCAATCGCATCCCGGTGCGCTTCGCGCTGTTTGCGCTCTATACGCTTTGCCTGTTCGCGCTTTCGGTGCTCGCGGTCATCGCGACGCTGGGTTGAGGAGGGTAGGATGACCGATACGAATGCGATTCTCGGACCCGTCGCGACGCTCGCGCTCTGGTCGATGATAATGTGGGTATGGATGTACGCAACGCGCATTCCCGCCATGCAGCGCGCCAAGCTCGATGCGGCGAAGATGGTCGGCGGGACCGGCAGGAATCTGGACGACGTGCTGCCGCCCGAAGTCCAGTGGAAAGCCCATAATTATAATCATCTGATGGAACAGCCGACGGTCTTTTACGCCGTGGCGATCGCCTTGGCCGTTGGCGGCATGGGCGGCGGACTCAACGCGCAGATTGCCTGGGCCTATGTCGGGCTGCGCATTGTTCACAGCCTGATTCAGGTGACGATAAACCGCGTCATGTGGCGCTTCATGGTCTTTGCGCTGGCGAGTATCGCCTTGCTGGCGCTGTGCCTGCACGCCTTCCTGGGCTTCGTGATCTATTGATCAGCGGCTGAAACGCGCGGCCAGTTCCACATGGGTCGACCAACGGAACTGGCCGACAGGCCTGACGCGGTCGAGACGATATCCCCCTGCCACCAGGATTTTCGCATCGCGCGCGAAGCTCGCAGGATTGCAGCTGACATAGGCGATCGTCGGCGTTGCCGACTGCGCAAGCTGCCTGACCTGCTCCTCTGCACCGGCGCGCGGCGGGTCGAGGATTACGGCGTCGAAGCGGTCGAGTTCGGCGGGCACCAGCGGACGACGGAACAGGTCGCGGTGTTCGGCCGCGACCAGCGCGCGGGCGCGGTTCGCAGCTCCCTTTAGCGCCAGGATCGCGTCGCGAGCGCCCTCGGCGGCAAAGACCTTGCGCCCGGCGCACAGCGACAGGGCGAATGTGCCGACACCGGCGAACAGATCCGCGACGGCGGCCGCGTCGCCGACCGCGTCCGAGACGGCATCGACGAGCGCGGCCTCGCCCGCCGCCGTGGGTTGCAGAAAGGCAAAGGGCGGGACTTCGACCACGACCCCGCCAAAGCGCATCGTCGGCGGTTCGGGTTGCCATACGGTTTCAAGGCCGTCGCCCTGATCGATCGCCAGCCTCGCAAGGGCATGGGTCCCCGCAAACTCCTGTAACGCCATTGCGGCATCGAGTCCCTCGGCTCGCACGCCTTCCAGTATCAGTTCCACGCCTTGATCGAGGCGCTGAAGCTTTACCTTCACGGGGCGTCG
>CAZSMB010000004.1:13476-26597 GCA_964607625.1 uncultured Sphingopyxis sp.
GCGACGCGATCGCGCACGAACGCCGCGAGCGCATCTTCGGACACATGCTGCAACTGGCAACCGCCGCATTTTCCAAAGTGCCGGCAAACCGGCTGCGCACGGTTGGGTCCGGGCATCAGCGTCCCGTCGGCCGCCAGCCTGTCGCCGGGCACACCGCCCGCGACGTGGCGACCATCCGCCGTTACGCCATCGCCGCGCGCCGCGATGCGCTCGATCAATTCTCCCTCGATCATACCCTTACCAGATCATCCGCCACAAGGTTGGGGCCGATAGCCTTTGCGCGAGCGATATGCCAGCCCACGGCGGCGACCGCCGCATCGAACGCGTCGGCTTGGCGTGCGAGCATCGCCCCGCAAGCCCCGGCGAGCACATCGCCGGTGCCTGCCGTCGCCAGCCATGCGCAACCCGGCCATGCGGCTGCGATGCGGCCATCGGGGGCCGCGATCACGGTATCGGCGCCCTTGTAGATTATGACTGCGCCGCTGCGCTGGGCCGCGCCGCGCGCGCGATCGATCTTGCTGCCGGGCAGCCCCGGAAAGGCATGCGCAAACTCGCCTTCGTGCGGTGTCAGGATCGCCCTGTGCCCGGCAAGACCGGGCAAGGCGGAGGCGATCGCCGCCGCATCGAGGACGAGCGGCTTGCCGCTACCCATCGCCACCATGACGTCACGATCCAGCGCGGCGCCTGCCGGATAGCCGGGGCCGATCACGACCGAACCCAGTCGCGCGTCGCCCAGACGGGTTGCATAGCCGGCGCCGTCTTCGGCGATCACCGCTTCGAACGGAGCCCGTGTTCCGCCACTCAGTACCACATAGCCGGCACCGGCGCGCAGCGCCGCGCCAGCGGCAAGGCCCGCCGCGCCCGTCATCGGTCCCGCCCGCACCATCGTCATGCCGCGAGTGAACTTGTGGGTCGACGCACCGGGCACATCGACATCGAAGCGGGGCAGGCTGCGCATTGTCCGTTCGGCCTCGATCCCGATGGTCGCGACCAAAACGCGGCCGCATTGCCGGGCGGCGGGCAGCAGCAGGTGCGCCGGCTTGAGTGCGCCGAGCGCCAGCGTGATGTCGGCGGGAAGCGGGGGAGTCCAGTCGTGAACAGCATCGGCGTCGACCCCGCTCGGGAGATCGACGGCAAGGACGCGGCCAGAGGAAAAGCGCCGTAATTCCTCCGCCAGATCGCTTGCCAGCGGTCGGGTCAGCCCAACGCCGAACAAGGCGTCGACGACAACGGGCGCAGGGGCGATGTCGCCGGTCCAGGGTTCCACGGGGCCCGACCATCGCTCGCGCGCCGCGCGCGCCAGGTCGGTCTTCGGATCCGACAGCGCGGCAACGCGCACATCGGCGCCGCGTTCGACAAGCCTTTGCGCAGCGACATATCCATCGCCCCCGTTATTCCCCGGCCCGCACAATATCAGAATTGGCGCCCCCGCCGCGACCCGTCCTGCCAGATCGGCAACGGCGTGGCCCGCGCGTTCCATCAATCGGGTCAGCGACGCGCCGTTCCCGACGCACGCGGCCTCGGCGGCACGCATCGCCTCGCTGGTCAGAATGGGGGCGTCGGCCGGAACGGACATACCCGACCCTAGCATGCCCCGCGCGAAAATCGCGTCAGTTTCCGCCGCTGGTATTCGCGGGCAGGCGATAGCGGTCCTTGCCGACCGCGACCTCGATCACATCGTCGCCGACTATGGTGACCTTGGCAGGCGCAGACCCGTCCGCCGAAACGACGCCGCGCCCGTCGGTGGCGATCGCCAGGCGGCGATAGCCGCTATCGGCGCGCCCGACGACGAGTACCGTGCCGTCGGCGCTGCTCATTTCGTCGAGCGTACAGGTTCGGTCGAAATTCTTTGCACCTTCCAGCGCGCAGTCGATCCGCCCGCTGAGTGCCGCCTCCTTCGCCTGGCGCGCCTCGGCATCCGCGAGTGCGCCATTGTCGGGTGCGGCGTTGCAGCCCGCCAGCAGCAGCGCCAACAGCGCCCCCCCCTGCCTGATCGTCATCCCCGCGTTCCTTTCAGCTGCGACAGGTCGCGTACCGCGCCGCGCGCCGCGCTCGTCGTCATCGCAGCATAGGCCTGAAGTGCTACCGAAACCTTGCGCGGGCGCGGTTTGGCGGGATGCCACGCCTCCTCGCCCCTCGCCTCCATCGCCGAACGCCGCGCCGCAAGTTCGTCATCGGACAGGATCAGGTCGATGCTCCGGGCCGGTATGTCGATCTTGATCAGGTCGCCATCCTCCACGAGTCCGATCACCCCGCCCTCGGCCGCCTCGGGCGAGACATGGCCGATGGACAGACCGGACGTTCCGCCAGAGAAGCGCCCATCGGTTATCAGCGCACATGCCTTGCCCAGTCCTTTCGACTTCAGATAGCTGGTCGGATAGAGCATTTCCTGCATGCCCGGACCGCCCTTTGGTCCCTCGTAGCGAATGACCACGACGTCGCCTGCCTCGACCTGTCCGGTCAATATGCCCGCAACGGCCGCATCCTGGCTTTCGAAAACCTTCGCCGGTCCGGTGAATTGCAGGATCGAATCGTCGACGCCCGCGGTCTTCACGATGCAACCGTCGATGGCGATATTGCCCGACAGGACGGCGAGCCCGCCGTCCTGGCTGAACGCATGGTCGGCCGAGCGGATCACACCGCCCTCGCGATCGAGGTCGAGCGTATCCCAGCGGCGATCCTGGCTGAACGCCGTCTGCGTCGGCACGCCGCCCGGCGCCGCCATGAAGAATTTCCGTACGGCGGGATCGTTGGTGCGGCCGATGTCCCATTTGTTGAGCGCATCGCCGAGGGTCGCGCTGTGCACCGTCGGCAGGTGGGCATGGAGCAGTCCCGCGCGCTCGAGCTCACCGAGGATCGCCATGATCCCGCCGGCACGGTGGACGTCCTCCATATGGACGTCGCTTTTTGCCGGTGCGACTTTCGACAGGCAGGGAACGCGGCGCGACAGACGGTCGATATCGTCCATCGTGAAATCGACCCCCGCCTCGTGCGCTGCGGCGAGCAGGTGAAGCACGGTGTTGGTCGACCCGCCCATCGCGATGTCGAGGCTCATCGCATTTTCGAACGCCTCGAAACTCGCGATCGTGCGCGGCAGCACGCGGTCGTCGCCTTCCTCATAATGGCGGCGGCACATTTCGACGATCATGTTGCCCGCACGCAGGAATAGCGCCTTGCGGTCGGCGTGGGTCGCGAGCGTCGAACCGTTGCCGGGCAGCGACAGCCCCAGCGCTTCGGTCAGGCAATTCATCGAATTGGCCGTGAACATGCCCGAACAGGACCCGCATGTCGGGCAGGCCGAACGCTCGACCGCCGCGACTTCCTCATCGCTGTAGGTCTCGTCGGCCGCCGCGACCATCGCATCGACGAGGTCGAGCGCGACCTCCTTTCCCTTCAGGACGACCTTGCCCGCTTCCATCGGCCCGCCGGACACGAACACCGTCGGGATATTGATGCGCAGCGCCGCCATCAGCATGCCCGGCGTGATCTTGTCGCAGTTGGAGATACAGATCATCGCATCGGCACAATGGGCATTCACCATATATTCCACCGAATCCGCGATCAGGTCGCGGCTCGGCAGCGAATAGAGCATTCCGTCGTGCCCCATCGCGATGCCGTCATCGACCGCGATGGTGTTGAACTCCTTCGCCACTCCGCCCGCGGCCTCGATCTCGCGCGCGACCATCTGGCCAAGGTCCTTCAGGTGGACATGCCCCGGCACGAACTGGGTGAAGCTGTTGACGACCGCGACAATCGGCTTGCCGAAATCCTCGTCCTTCATGCCCGTCGCACGCCAAAGCCCGCGCGCGCCCGCCATGTTGCGGCCGTGGGTCGTAGTTCGCGAACGATAAGAAGGCATTTTAACTGTTCCTGATAATATTATTTCATAAAATGGCGATCAAGAGCGCGTCTACACCGCTATCGGGGGAGATTCAACGCCGCCGTCCGCAACGCGCGCGCGAGGTGCTTCGCAAAGGTCGACTGGCGGGCGCCATTGTCGACGAGATCCTGCCGCATTTCGACCCCGATATAGGGGATTCCATTGGCCTCGGCGTGGCGGTTCATCGTGGCGTTGAGCAACGTGCCCGAATAGGGTCGCTGGTCGCCGACGATCAGCCCTTCGCCTTCCAGAGCGCCGATGACCGGCGGGACGAGGCGCGCGTCGCGGTTATAGAGGACCCCGACTTCCCACGGCCGATCCTGGTCGGGATCGCTCGCCAGGCGCGGCGTGAAGCTGTGCAGCGAGAGGATCATTGCGGGCCGCCTGGCCTCGATCATTGCCGCGATATGATCGTGATAAGGATGAAAAAACCGGTCCAGCCGTGCCTCCCGGCCTGCGGCGTCGAGCGCATTGCCGGGGATCGGATGACCGTCGCTGACAAGGGGGATTATGCCCGGCGCGTCCTCCTCCCGGTTGCAGTCGACGACGAGCCGCGACACGCCGGCAAGGATCGCGCAGTCGACGGCCCCGGCCCCGACGAGCAATTCGGCCACCTCCGCGACGCCGATATCGATCGCGATATGCTCGCGAAGCAGCCGCTCATCGATACCCAGATCGATATCGGCCGGGACATGGTTCGACGCGTGATCGCCGATCAGCAGGACTCCCCCGGCCCGTGCCTGCCCCAGATCGCGCCACGCTTCGCTCATCGCAATACCCCGGCCATCGTCCACCACCCGGGATGCGTACGCGCGAGATGCGCGGCAGCCGCGTCGCGCTCGGCGGCGGCGTCGAACAAGGCAAAGCAGGTCGCCCCCGATCCCGACATGCGGGCAAGCCAGGGGCCAAGCCCTCCCAATTCGGTCAGGATGTCGGCGATTGCCGGACATTGCGCGATAGCGGGACGTTGCAGGTCGTTCCGGGCCGCCAGCAATTGCGCGCGCAAGTCGGCGCCTGCGAACAGGGGACCGCGATCGATCCCGCTCCACGCCGCGAACACCGGACCGGTCGCGACGGGCGACCGCGGATTGACGAGCAGCACCGGCGTGCCGTCGAGCGCCAGTTCGGGGACCCGATGGAGTTCGGCTCCCGTCCCGACACCGAAACAGGTTTCGCTCGCCACACAGGCTGCGATATCCGCGCCCAGCGGGCTCACCAGATGCGCGAGCGTGGCATCGCCGATCTCGGGAAGGAAATGCCGCCGGACGAGCCGCGCCATCGCCGCCGCGTCGGCCGATCCACCGCCCAGCCCGGCGGCGATCGGCAGGCTCTTCGTCAGACCGATTGCAAGCGTCGGAACCCGGGCACTTCCGTAACGATCGCGAAGCAGCGACAGGGTGCGCAATACCAGATTGTCCGCTCCGGTCCCCAGCTCCGCGGCGAACTCTCCCGAAATCGTCAGCCTGTCGGCATCGGCAATCTCGACGACCAGCGAATCTCCCCGATCGACGAAAGCGAACAGCGTCTCGATATCGTGATAGCCGTCCCCCCGGCGCCCGCGCACATGAAGGGCCAGGTTGATCTTTGCCCAGGCGGTTTCCTGCATGTCCTGAACCTCAGGGAGCGAGGGTTGCGGGCGTCAGGCCGTCGCGAAGCTTGGCCTCGAGCCGCGTCGCCATATCCGCATCGGCCACGAGCGCCGCGGCGCGCCACACATAACGCGCCGAAAATTTTCGCCCGACCTTCCAATAGGCATCGCCCAGATGTTCGACGATTACGGCATTTTCCGGATCGCCGCGCTGGGCGCGCTCGAGCAACGGCACCGCATCGCCGACGCGACCGGTCAACAGATACGCCCAACCCAGCGAGTCGGTGATGCTCGGGTCCTGGGGCTGCTGCTTCCAGGCCGCCTCTATTCGCGCCAGCGATTCATCGACGTTGCGGCGACGCTCAAGCGCCGAATAGCCCGCGAAGTTCAGGATGGCCGGATCGTTCGGCCGCAGCGCAAGGGCCTGCTCGATCAACGGTTCGGCTTTTGCCCAATCGTCCGCGCGAAGCGCAAGGTCGGCCTCCGCCACCAGAATTGTCGCGCGCAGGGCCCGGTCATTCTCGCTGTCGCCCAGCGCCTGCGCGAGCCGCGCATAGGCCCGCGCTGCCGCATCCGTATCGTCCGACTGACGCGCGACATCGGCGAAACGGATCAACAGGCTGCGCGGCGCGGTGCCGTCTGCCACCGCGCTTTCGGCAAGGCGTACCGCCTCCTGCCCATCGTCCATCTTGGCCAGCAGTTCGGCGCGACGCATTACCAGCACCGGCGGCAGGTCGCCGTCTTTCCGCGAGAGGAGCGCGAGCGCCGCGCCGGTCCGGTCGCTGCGATCGAGTGCCTCGACCATCGTCGTGCGGACCTGCCAGTCGTCGGAGTCGAGCCACCAGGCGGCGCGCGCAAAGAGGAGCGGCACCTCCGGGCTGCTCTGCGGAATCCGGGCCAGGCCGTCGGCCAGCAGGCCAAGCCAGTGCGCGACGCCCGTCCTTGGCGTCGTCACCGGCTGATCGGGCAGCAACAGCAGCGGGTCCTCCCGCTCCCCCGCCGCGAGGGCGATCCGGGCGCGCAGCCGGTCGGCTTCGCGGCCCCGTCGCAGCCCATCGAGCGATGCCGCGACGCGCAGCGCCACCAACTGGCTGGTGCGGTCGGTCAGCTTGATCGTGTCGAGAAGCGCGATGGCGTCATCGGGCCGCCGGGCCGCCAGCTCGACGAGTACGGCTTCGAGTTGCAAGGCGGGCTGAGGCTTATCCGCGGGAAACGCCGCAAGCAACGGACCTTCCGGCCGTCGCTCGCGAGCGCCGACATCGGTCCACGATGCGATCGCCGGCGCGATCATCCTCGATATCACGTCGACGCCGGCCTTGTCCTGACGCCCCTGCATATAGGCGCGCACGGATTTCCAGTCCGACCGGCGCAGCGCATCGACCACGAGCACCAACTGCGCATCGAAGCGCCGGTTTCCGCTCTCCCACAGCGCGGCGGCGGAATTGCGCGCGGCGTCGAGGTCGCCCGCCGCAATCGCCTGTTCGAGCATCTTGCCGCGCAGGCCCGGAAGGTCGGGAGCATGGCTCGATACCGTCGTCAGCGCCGCCAGCGCCGCCGCCGGGTCGCCGGCCTCCTCCGCCATGCGCGCACGGACGAACGCATCGAGCGCCGTCTCGCCATTGTCCGCCGCCTGCACGGGCGCCGCCGTCAGAACCGAGGACGCAAGCAGCGACAGAGCGGCGGATCGAACGGTCTTACATATTCGGGTAATTGGGACCTCCGCCGCCTTCGGGAGTGACCCAGTTGATATTCTGGGTCGGATCCTTGATGTCGCACGTCTTGCAATGCACGCAGTTCTGCGCGTTGATGACGAACTTCGGATCGCCTTCGTCCTCGCCGACCACCTCATAAACCCCGGCCGGACAGTAACGCTGCGCGGGCTCGTCATAGAGCGGCAGATTATATTCGATCGGGATCGACGGGTCCTTGAGCTGCAGGTGGCAGGGCTGGTCTTCCTCGTGATTGGTGTTCGAAAGGAACACCGACGAAAGGCGGTCGAAGGTCAGCACGCCATCGGCCTTCGGATAATCCGGCTTCGGCATCATATCGGCGCGATACAGCGTCGTATTGTCGGGATGATGCTTCATCGTGAACGGCATGCGGATACCGAAATTTTCAAGCCACATCGTGATGCCGGACAGGATCGTGCCAGCCATGTCGCCGTATTTTTCCACGAGCGGCAGCACGTTGCGGACGATGCCGAGTTCCTTCTTCACCCAGCTTTCGTCATAAGCGGCCTGATACGCCTCCAGCGTATCGCCGGCGCGCCCGGCGGTCACGGCGGCAAAGGCCGCCTCGCCCGCCATCATGCCCGATTTCATCGCCGTATGCGTGCCCTTGATCCGCGGCACGTTCAGGAAGCCCGCGCTGTCGCCGATCAGCGCGCCGCCCGGAAAAACGAGCTTCGGCACCGACTGATAGCCGCCGTCGCTGATCGCCCGCGCGCCATAGGACACGCGCTTGCCGCCCTTCAGAATCTTCGCGATCTCGGGGTGCGTCTTCCACTTCTGCATCTCCTGAAAGGGGGAGATGTGCGGGTTGCGATAGTTGAGCCAGGTCACGAAACCCAGTGCAACCTGTCCGTTGGCCTGGTGGTAGAGGAAGCCGCCGCCGTTCGCGTTGGCGTCGAGCGGCCAGCCCTGCGTATGGATCACGCGGCCGGGCGCATGGTTTCCGGGATCGATATCCCACAATTCCTTGACCCCCAGGCCATAGACCTGGGGTTCGCAATCGGCGTCGAGCGCGAATTGCGGTTTCAACTGCTTGGTCAAATGACCGCGCACGCCTTCGCCGAAGAAGGTGTATTTCGCGTGAAGCTCTAGCCCGGGGGCGTAATCCGGCTTGTGGCTGCCATCGCGGGCCACGCCCATGTCGCCTGTCGCGACGCCTTTGACCGAACCATCGTCGTTGTACAGGATTTCCGCGGCGGGGAATCCGGGGAATATCTCGACCCCCAAGCCCTCGGCCTGTTCGGCAAGCCAGCGGCAAAGGTTGCCAAGGCTACCCGTATAGGTGCCCTTGTTGTGCATGAAGCCCGGCGAGATGAATTCGGGCAGGCCGAACTTCTTCTTCTTGCTCAGGATCCAATGCTGGTTGTCGTTGACCGGCACCTCGGCAAGCGGGCAGCCCGACTCGCGCCAATCGGGGAGCAACTCGTCGAGCGATTTCGGATCGACGACCGCCCCCGAAAGGATGTGCGCCCCGACTTCGGACCCTTTTTCGAGGATGCACACCGACACGTCATTGCCCGCTTCGGCCGCAAGCTGCTTGATGCGGATCGCCGCCGAGAGACCAGCCGGCCCCGCGCCTACGATGACCACGTCATAGGGCATCGATTCCCGTTCGCTCACCGATAATACCTTTCTGCCGTCCCCGCGCCGATCATTCACCGCAACCGGCGCTCATTCTGTCACGAATTGCGATGCCCGCCAATTGACGTATCCGTCAACTCCTGTCTCAAACAAATTGATGGGTGGGCAGAATTCAGCCTTGTTGGCGCAAAGCTATTGCGACTGGTGGTCGCTCGCGGGTGTCGATGCCCTGGTGGGCGAGGCGCCGGCCGGTTGGCTGACTCCGCCACCCGCGAACGACCCGCCCCCGAAGACGGGGCCCCTCGCCGCGCCCGAACCCGAGCCGATCCCGCTTCCCGCCGCGCTACAGCGACAGGCGCCCGTCCAGCCGAGCGAACCCGCGGGGCCGGTCGAATTGCCCGGCGAATGGGCGGCGTTTCGGGCGTGGCTGGCCGATCACCCCGACGTGCCCGGCAGTCAGTGGGACGCCCGCCGCGTCCTTCCGGTCGGCGACGCCGGCGCGCCGCTGATGCTGCTTACGGCGTGGCCCGAAATCGACGATCAGCGCGACGGCGAACTTTTCGTCGGACCGGCAGGCCAGCTTCTGGACGCCATGCTGCGGGCGATCGGCATGCAGCGTGCCGATTGCTACCTCGCCCCCCTCGCGGTCACGCGCCCACCCGGCGGACGCTGCGACGCGGCCGAGGCGGAGGCGCTCGACCGCCTGCTCTGGCATCACCTGACCCTTGCCAATCCGCAGCGCCTGCTGCTGATCGGTAGCGACATCGTTCGGATGGCGACGAAAACAGCCCTTCCCGATGCGCGCGGAAGGTTACTCGAAATTAACCATCAAGGCGGCAAGGTGGCGGCGGTGGCAGTCGCAAGCCCTGCGATGCTGCTCGCCAGGCCGGCGCACAAGGCAGCCGCCTGGGATAGCCTGAAACTGTTCAACCGGGGACGTTGACAGATGTTTAAATCGACCGTGACGCTGACCGCTTCACTTTTCATCGCCGCAGTCGCGGCGCCTTTTCCTGCGATGGCGGCCGATGCCGATCCCGCCATGAGCTTCGCGCCGCAGACGGTACCCGACATTCTCTCGTCGAAAGAGAAGCAATATTACTCGCAGGTCCTCGCCGCAATCCGCGGCCAGCGCTGGGCCGATGCCCAGGCGTTGCTGGCGCAATCGAAGGACGGCCCTCTCGACGATTTCCTGCGTGCCGAATATTGGCTCGCGGCAAACAGCCCGCGCGCCGAGGTATCGGACCTGATGCCGATCCTGTCCCGATCGCCCTGGCTGCCGCAGGCGGCGCAACTCGGCCGCCTCGCCACCAGGCGGGGTGCGACCGATCTGCCGTCGCTTCCGACCGAAATCTCTTTGTCCTGGTCGGGCAGTGCGCCGCGCCGGCTCGGCGCCGATTCGGTGAGCGATCCCTTTGCATCCGGCCTCGCCAGCAGCATTCCCGACCGCATCAAGAATGACGACCCGGCAGGCGCCGAGGCGCTCCTCAATGCGGTTATCGACAAGCTCAGCCCCGATGCCCGCGCCGAATGGACGCAAAAGGTCGCCTGGTCCTATTATATCGAGAATGACGACGCGAACGCGCTGCGGCTTGCGCGCGATTGCACCGGCGGCCGTGGCGCATGGTCGACCCAGGGGGCCTGGGTGGAAGGGCTCGCCTCGTGGCGGACGCAGGATTATCGCGGCGCGCTCATTGCCTTCGACCGGGTCGCTCGCGAGGCACCCGACAGCGAGTTGCGCGCCGCGGGCTATTATTGGTCGGCCCGCGCGGCGATCGCCGCCGGCCAGCCCGAACTCGTCCAGTCGCGCCTGCGCGCCGCAGCCGCCAATCAGGAAACGCTTTACGGACTGCTTGCGGTCGAAACGCTGGGTGAAGAACCGACGAGCCAGCGCGAGAACCTGCGTCCGGACCGCAGCGCGTGGCGAGCATTGGAGAAGCAGCCGAATGTCCGCGCGGCGATGGCGCTCGCCGAGATCGGCGAGGATGGCTACGCCGGGGAGGCGTTGCGCTATCAGGCCAAGATCGGCGACCCGAGCCAGCACGAGCAACTGATCGGCATCGCCGAGGCGCTGAGCCTGCCCGAAACGCAGCTTTGGCTTGCTCACAATACGCCCCAGGGCCGCCGCCTCGCGGCCTCGACACGCTATCCCCAGCCGAAATGGGAACCTGTCGGTGGCTGGAAGGTCGATCCCGCGCTCGTGTTCGCCCACACGCTTCAGGAATCGCGCTTTCAGCGCACCGTGGTCAGCGCGGCGGGCGCCTATGGCCTGATGCAGGTCCGCCCCGGCACCGCGAGCGACATCGCGCGCTGGGATGGCGACAAGATCAAGGCCGCGCTCAGCGATCTGAAAACCCCGTCGGTGAACATGGATCTCGGCCAGCGATACCTGCAATATCTGAGCCGTGAATCGGCCACCGGGGGCCTGCTGCCAAAGGTCATCGCGGCCTATAATGCCGGCCCCGCGCCCGTCGCGCGCTGGGAGACCGAAGTCCACGACAACAACGACCCGCTGCTCTATATGGAATCGATCCCTTATTGGGAGACGCGCGGCTATGTCGGCACCGTGCTGCGCAATTACTGGATGTACGAAGCGCAGCAGGGCAAGCCGTCGGACAGCCGCGCCGCGCTGGCGCAGGGCAAATGGCCGCGCTTCCCCGATGGCAAGGATCGCGTGCGGCTGACCTGGGCGGGCGGCCTCGGCCATGCCGATTGACGAAAGCCGGGCATTCAAGCCGGTTCGTATCGCGATCCTGACGATCTCCGACAGCCGTAGCGCGGCCGAGGACACGTCGGGCGACACGCTCGAGGACCTGTTGACCGGTGCGGGCCATGTGCTCGCCGCACGCGCGATCATCAGGGACGAGGCCGACCTGATCGTCTCGCGTCTCCACAACTGGATCGACGATCCAGAGGTCGATGCGGTGATCACGACCGGCGGCACCGGCCTCACCGGCCGCGACGTCACGCCCGAGGCGCTGCATCGCCTCGACGGCAAGGACATTCCGGGCTTTGGCGAGCTGTTCCGCTGGCTCAGCTATCAGACGATCGGTACCTCGACGATCCAGTCGCGCGCCTGTGCCGTCGTCGCGCGCGACACCTATATCTTTGCGTTGCCTGGCTCGACCGGCGCGGTGAAGGACGCGTGGGAGGGCATATTGTCGACCCAGCTCGACAGCCGGCACCGCCCCTGCAACTTCGTCGAGTTGATGCCGCGGTTGACCGAATAGGCCAAATTCACTTCGTCATCGCCGCGAAAGCGGGGACCCAGAGCGACTCAGCGCACGCCTCGATGGCGGAACTGGGTTCCCGCTTTCGCGGGAATGACGAAATGGAATATTGTTCTTTCTTTGTTCTCGGCGGCACCTTATCTTCGGCGGGTGGAATCGTCGAAGCCCCTGCCCCCGATCGCCGGCCGCGGCGCGCCGACGAATCTGCGCCCGACGCGGACCGGCTCGCTCGAGCGCGCGGCGGACGGCGACTGGCTCGACGCGGCCGAAGAGATCGACGGCGCGGCGGCGCCGCTACGTACCACGGTGATGGTCGAGCACCCCAAGACGATCATCGCGCGCAATAAATCTCCCGACATCGGCTTCGACCGCTCGATCAATCCCTATCGCGGCTGCGAACACGGCTGTATCTATTGCTTCGCGCGCCCGACGCACGCGTTCCACGATCTGTCGCCGGGGCTCGATTTCGAAAGCCGGCTGTTTGCGAAACCCGATGCCGCGAAACTCTTGCGACAGGAACTGGCGAAGCGCGGCTACAAACCCGCTCCGCTCGCGATCGGCACGAATACCGACGGCTATCAGCCGATCGAGCGCGAATGGCGCGTCACGCGTTCCGTGGTCGAAGTGCTCGCCGAGACGCGGCATCCGCTGCTGATCACCACCAAGTCCGACCGGCTGCTGCGCGACATCGACCTGCTCGCCGATATGGCGCGCGACAATCTGGTCGGCGTCGCGATTTCGGTCACGACGCTCGATCCGAAGGTCGCGCGCACGCTCGAGCCGCGAGCGCCGCATCCGCAGCGGCGGCTCGCAGCGATACGGACGCTGATCGACGCCGGGGTGCCGACGCAGGTCAACATCTCGCCGATCATCCCCGCGATCACCGATCACGAGATAGAGGCGATCATGGCGGCGGCAGCCGGGGTCGGAGCGATTCGTGCTTCGTACATCCTGATGCGCCTGCCGTTCGAGGTTGCGCCGCTGTTCCGCGCCTGGCTCGACGCGCATTTCCCCGACCGCGCCACAAAGGTGATGAACATGGTGCAGGACATTCGCGGCGGGCGCGACAATGACCCGAATTTCTTTACGCGCATGAAAGGCCACGGCATCTGGCC
>CAZSMB010000004.1:26697-59066 GCA_964607625.1 uncultured Sphingopyxis sp.
TTCAAGCCCCCACCAGCGACTTCAGCTTGTAATCCTTGTAATCGTCCCGAATCTGGCGCTTCAGGATTTTGCCCGTCGCGGTGTGTGGCAATTCGTCGACGAAGACGATTTCGTCGGGCAGCCACCATTTCGCGACCTTGTCTTTGAGGTAGTCAAGGATGCTCGCCTCGCTCACCTCGGCGCCCGGCTTCTTTACGATCAGCAGGATCGGCCGCTCGTCCCACTTGGGGTGATAGACGCCGACCGCCGCGGCCTCCTGCACCCCCGGCGCACCCACCGCGGCATTTTCCAGCTCGATCGAGCTGATCCACTCGCCGCCCGACTTGATGACATCTTTTGCGCGGTCGGTGATCTGCATGACGCCGTCGGGGTGGATGACCGACACGTCGCCGGTGTCGAACCAGTCGCTCCCGTCGACCGCATCCTCGTCGGCGCGGAAATAGCGCTGGATGATCCACGGCCCGCGGATCTGCAATCGACCGCTCGTCTCGCCGTCGCGCGGCAGTTCTTGCCCCTCGTCATCGACGATGCGCAGCTCGACGCCGAACGGCGGGCAACCCTGGCGACACACCATGTCGACCTGCGCGTCGAAGCTCATCTCGTCCCAGTTCCAGGGTCGCTTGCCCATCGTCCCGATCGGGCTGGTTTCGGTCATGCCCCAGGCATGGCCAACGTCGATGCCGGCGCGCATGAAGCGTTCGATCATCGCGCGCGGCGCCGCCGATCCGCCGATAATCACGCGCTTGAGCTTGCCGTAACCGATCCCCGTCGTGTCCATATGCGCGAACATGGCGATCCACACGGTCGGAACCCCGGCGCTGTGCGTCACCCCTTCGTCGTGCATCAGGTCGCACAGCACTTGCGCGTCGTTGGTCGCCGAAAAGACGAGCTTCGCGCCCACGGTCGCGGCGGCGTAGGGCACGCCCCAGCTGTTGGCGTGGAACATCGGCACGATCGGCAGCACCACGCTGCGGTTCGACAGGTCGAACACGTCGGGCTGGATTTCGGTGATCGCGTGGATGACGTTCGAGCGATGCTCATAGAGCACGCCCTTGGGATTGCCCGTCGTGCCGCTGGTGTAGCAGAGCCCCACCGGATCGCGCTCGTCGAGTTCGACCCATTCGAAGCCGTCATCCTCGATATCGACCAGATCGCGGTACGACAGATAGCCATCCTGTGCGGGCGCATCGAACAGCACGAAATGTTCGACCGTCGGCAGCTGGTCGCGCAGCCGCTCGACGATCGGCAGGAAGGCGGCGTCGAAAAAGAGCATCCGGTCTTCGGCATGGTTGACGATATAGACGAGCTGTTCGTCGAAGAGCCGCGGGTTGACCGTATGGAGAACCCCGCCCATCCCCGCGGTGCCGTACCAGCTGACAAGGTGGTGACCGTGGTTCATCGCGAGCGTCGCGATCCGGTCGCCCTTCTGCATCCCGAGCTTCGTGAGCGCGGCGGCGAAACGCCGCGCATCGACGCCCACCTCGCCCCACGTCGATCGCGTCATGCTGCCGTCGGCCCAGCGCGTGACGACCTCGCGCCCGGCATGTTCGCGCGCGGCGTGGTCGATCAGGCTGGTAACGAGTAACGGCTGGCCCTGCATTCCCATATCGGCATCCTCTCTGGCTTTTCCCAAGGGATAAGCGGGATTCTGCGGGGTGCAAGGCTTACCGTCAGCTGCGGACCCTGAAATCGCCCGGGGTATAGAGCGACAGCGCCGGTTCGCTGACGCCCGTCATCATCTCCAGCCGCGCGACGACGTCCGGGTTCAGTGCGAAGTTGCGGCCGAGCCGGATGCGGATCGTCTCCCCGGTGCCCGCATCGCCGGTCGCCACGATCACGCGCCCGCGCGCATCGTCGCGGCGCTCGAGCAGCGCCGCCATCTCTCCGATCGCTTCGGGCAAGTCCACGCGGCATGTCAGTTGCAGCGTCGCCGTTGCGGCGATATCCGTCAGCGACTGCGCGCCGCGCACCGTCACACGCGGTGTTTCTTCGCCTTCGAGCAGGTCGAGTTCGACGGCAAGCAGGGCGCATCCCCCTTCGGCCGCGAGCGTTTCCAGTATCTTGCCCGCCCCCTCATCGAAGCAGCTCGACTGAAATTGCCCGCTGCGGTCGGACAACGTCAGGTTCAGAAAGCGATTGCCGCGCTGCGACACGCGTGGACGCGCGCTTTCCACCATCGCCGCCATCGTCATGGGCACGCGCGTGCCCGGTACCATGTCGACATTTTCACAGATGTCGCCATAGCTTCGCGCACCGCGAGCCGCGACGATCGCCTCATATTGCTCGACCGGATGTGCCGAGAAGTAGAAGCCGAACGCGTCTTTTTCCCGCGTCATACGCTCGGCCAGCGTCCACGGTTCGGCGGCGGACAGCTGAAGCACGGGGGCAAGGTCGACGTCGCCCCCGAACAGCCCGCCCTGCCCCGTCGATCGCTCGTGCGCCGAACTGTTTGCACAGGCAAGCAACGCCTCGGCACCGGCGAAGGCGCGCGGACGGTCGGGCTCGATACCGTCGAACGCGCCGGCGGCGGCGAGCGCCTCGATCTGACGGCGATTGAGCAATTTCGGGTCGATCCGCCCTGCAAAATCGTCGAGGCTGGCAAAATCGCCACGCGCCTGCCGCTCGGCGACGAGTTGTTCCATCGCCTTTTCGCCGACGCCCTTGAGCGCGCCGAGTGCATATCGCACCGCCAGTCCCTCGTCGGTCTCGCTCACCGCAAAATCGGCCTCGCTCTCATTCACCGACGGCGGCGCGATCGCGACGTCAAGCCGGCGCATATCGTCGATAAAGATCGATAGCTTGTCGGTTTGATGGCTGTCGTACGACATCGATGCGGCAAAAAATTCATGGGGATGATGCGCCTTCAGCCAGGCGGTCTGATACGCGAGCAACGCATAGGCGGCAGCATGGCTCTTGTTGAAACCATAGCCTGCGAATTTGTCGATCAAATCGAATAGCTCGTTCGCTTTTTTTGCGTCGATGTCATTATGTTCGGCGCAGCCGGCGACGAAGGTTTCGCGCTGCGCGTCCATTTCGGCCTGGATCTTCTTGCCCATCGCGCGGCGCAACAGGTCGGCGCCGCCAAGGCTGTAGCCGGCGAGGATCTGCGCCGCCTGCATGACCTGTTCCTGATAGACGAAAATGCCGTAGGTTTCGGCAAGAATGCCCTCGAGCAACGGATGGGGGTAAGCGATCGCTTCCCGTCCGTTCTTGCGCGCCCCGAACAGCGGAATATTGTCCATCGGTCCGGGGCGATAGAGCGCCACCAGCGCGATGATGTCGCCGAAATTGGTCGGTTTCACCGCCGACAGCGTCCGCCGCATCCCTTCGGATTCAAGCTGAAACACGCCGACGGTATCGCCGCGCTGGAGCAGTTGATAAACTCCCTGATCGTCCCACGCGATCGTATCAAGATCGACGTCGATTCCGCGCAGCGCGAGCAGGCGTCGCGCCTCCCTGAGCACCGACAGCGTCTTGAGGCCCAAAAAGTCGAACTTCACCAGTCCCGCGGTTTCGACGAACTTCATGTCGAACTGCGTCACCGGCATGTCCGAGCGCGGATCCCTGTAGAGCGGCACAAGCTGGTCGAGCGGCCGGTCACCGATCACGACGCCCGCCGCGTGGGTCGAGCTGTGCCGCGGCAAGCCCTCCAACTGGCGCGCCATGTCGAACAGGCGGCGTACCCCGTCGTCCTGCTTATATTCGGTCATCAGTTCCGACACGCCGTTCAGCGCGCGCTCGAGCGTCCACGGATCGGTCGGATGATTGGGCACCAGTTTCGCGAGCCGGTCGACCTGGCCATAGCTCATCTGGAGCACGCGGCCCGTATCCTTCAGCACCGCGCGCGCCTTCAGCTTTCCGAAGGTGATGATCTGCGCAACCGTATCGCGGCCGTATTTTTCCTGCACATAGCGGATCACCTCGCCGCGGCGGGTTTCGCAGAAGTCGATGTCGAAGTCGGGCATCGACACGCGTTCGGGGTTGAGGAAGCGTTCGAACAGCAGGCCGAGCTTCAGCGGATCGAGATCGGTGATGGTCAGCGCCCAGGCAACGACGCTTCCCGCACCCGAGCCGCGCCCTGGACCAACCGGAATATCGTGCGTTTTTGCCCATTTGATGAAATCGGCGACGATCAGGAAATAGCCGGGAAACCCCATCTGGGTGATGACGTCGATCTCGAAATCGAGGCGCTCGACATAGGCCAGCCGTTCTTCGGCGGTAAGCCCCTCGTAAAGCGCAAGCCGCGTTTCGAGACCGGCGTGGGCATCCGCCTTGAGCTGCGCGGCTTCGCCCTCCCGATCCCCCGCAAGGCTTGGCAGGATCGGCTTGCGCTTCGGCGCCATGAAGGCGCAACGCTGCGCGACGACCAGCGTGTTGCGGATCGCTTCCGGTAAATCCGAAAAGGCGTCCTCCATTGCCTCCGCCGGCTTCAGCCAGGCCTCGGGATTGGAGACGCGCCGGTCCTCGCTTTCGACATAGGCCGACTGCGCGATGCACAGCATCGCATCGTGCGCCGGGTGGAACTGCGGCTCGACGAAGTTTGCCGGATTGGTCGCGACGAGCGGCAACGCTCGCGCATAGGCCATGTCGACCAACGCAGCTTCCGCGGCCTTTTCGACCGGATCGCCCCGCCGCGACAACTCGATATACAGGCGCCCGCCGAACAGCGCCTCGAGTTGCTCGACATAATCATCGGCAGCCGTTTTCTGCTCGTCGGCCAGCAGCCGCGCCAGCGCCCCTTCGCCGCCGCCGGTCAGACAGATCAGCCCATCGGTCTTTCCCGCGAGCGCAGGCAAGGCGACATGCGGCTCCTGTTCGATCGGCCGGTCGAGATGGGCAGCCGACACGAGGGCACAAAGATTGTCATAGCCGACATCGTCTTGGGCATAGAGCGCGATCCAGTCGATCAGCGGGGCGCCGCTGGCAAGCCGCTGTCCGGGGCGAGCCACGCTGAGAAAGGCGCCGATGATGGGCTGAACCCCTGCGGCCTTGCACGCGTCGCCAAAAGCCATGACGCCATACAGCCCGTTGCGATCGGCAACTGCAACCGCAGGAAAACCGCGCTCGCGCGCCGCCTTCGCAATGGCTTTGGGGTCGATCGCCCCTTCGAGCATCGTGTAGCTGGAAAAGACGCGCAGAGGGACAAAGGGGCTATAGGCCATCGCGGGACGCTAGGCATATGTGACGATTCGGGGAAGAGTCGATTGCGCTCCGTCGAACCCGCAAAGGCGGGCGGCGATTCAGAGCAAGGCTTCAATCTCTTGCCTCAGCGCCTCGGGTTTGGTCGTCGGCGCGTGCCGCGACACGACCTTGCCGTCGCGATCGACGAGGAATTTGGTGAAATTCCATTTGATCGCGCTGCCGAGCAGGCCGGTCTTTTCCTTTTTCAGATGCTTGAAAATCGGATCGGCATCGTCGCCGTTGACGTCGATCTTTGCCATCAGGGGAAAGCTGACATCATAGGTCAGCGAACAGAAATTCCTGATTTCCTCTGCATCGCCGGGCTCTTGAGCCCCGAACTGGTTGCAGGGAAAGGCCAGGATTTCGAGGCCGCGGTCCTTATAGTCCCGGTACAGCTCTTCAAGCCCCTCATATTGCGGCGTGAACCCGCATTTCGAAGCGGTGTTGACGATGAGCAGGACCTTGCCCCTGTAGTCGGCCAGCGATTGCGCACCGCCGCCGGGCAGTTTTGCCGAAAGATCGTAAAGTGCCATGATTCCCTCCCCTGTCGGTTGAAAGCCGGGCCGATGGGATGCCCGATCCTACGGCTCGATAAGCCCCTCGTGCAAGCGCCATACGCGATCCATTTTGGATGCGAGCCGCTCGTTATGCGTCGCGACCAGAGCGGCGGAGCCATGATCGCGGACCAGCTTCACGAACTGGTCGAATACGCGGTCGGCCGTTGTCTCGTCGAGGTTGCCGGTGGGCTCGTCCGCGAGGACGAGGAGCGGACGATTAGCCAGCGCGCGGGCAACGGCGACACGCTGCTGCTCGCCGCCCGAAAGCTTGCTTGGTTTGTGGTGAAGCCGCTCGGCGAGGCCCAGTCGTCCCAGCAAATCGGCCGCGCGCTCTTCGGCTTCCAGCTGCGGCGTCCCGCGGATGAGCTGCGGCAGAACGACGTTTTCGATCGCGTTGAAATCGGGAAGGAGGTGATGGAACTGATAGACGAAACCGATCTTTTCGCGCCGCGTTTTCGTTCTGTCGCCCTGGCCCAGCCGCGTGACGTCCTCGCCATCGATGCGGATCGTTCCTTCGAAGCCCCCCTCGAGAAGCCCGACGGCCTGAAGCATCGTGGACTTGCCCGATCCCGACGGGCCGAGCAGCGCGACGATCTCGCCACGCCTCAGCACCGCGTCGATGCCGCGCAGCACGTCGATCGTAACGCCGGCCTGGACAAAGCTGCGCTTGAGCCCCGCAAGTTCGAGCGTCGCGTCAGTCATAGCGCAGCACCTGCACAGGGTCGGTATTCGCTGCCTTGAATGCCGGGTAAAGCGTCGCGAGGAAGCTGAACACGACCGCCATGACCGCGATACCGACGATTTCCACCGGATCGGGCTTCGACGGCAATTCGGTGAGGAAGCGTATCGACGGATCCCATAAGGGCTGCCCGGTAATGAACTCGGCCCCGCGCAGGACTCCCTGACGGAAATAGAGCAAGGAAAAGCCGATGATCATGCCCACGATCGTGCCCGAGATACCGATCGACAGCCCGATCGCCATGAAGATGCGCAAAACCGAGTCCCTGGGCGCGCCCATCGTGCGCAGGATCGCCATGTCGCGCGTCTTGGCGCGAACCAGCATGATGAGCGACGACACGATGTTGAACGCCGCCACCAGCACGATCAGGGAGAGAATCACGAACATCGCGACACGTTCGACCGACAAGGCTTCGAAAAGACTGCTGTTCATCGATCGCCAGTCGGATATGACCGCCTGCGCCGCGACCTTCTGACGCAGGGGCTCCAATATCTCGCCGACCTTGTCGGGGTCCGTCGTCTGCACCTCGATCATGCCGATCTGGTCGCCCGACAGCAGCAGCAATTGCGCATCCTGCATCGGCATGACGACATAGGCCTTGTCGAAATCATACACGCCGATTTCGAAGACGGCCGACACGCGATAGGCGATTTCGCGATAGGTCGTTCCGAACGGCGTCGAGCGGCCCGACGGGTTGATGATACTGATCGTCGAACCGACCTGCGCGCCGAGGTTGCGCGCCAGCTCGCTGCCGATCGCGACATTGCCCGCCCCGGGGGACAGCGTATCGAGCCTGCCCTGAAGAACCTTTGCGTTGAGCGACGGGTTCTTGAGGATGTCGGATACCAGCATCCCGCGTACGAGAACGCCTTCGACCCGCCCGTTCGACGTCGCGAGCAGCGGTTGCTCTATGATCGGGGTGGCAGAGGTCACGCCAGGGGTGGCCCGCGCCTCCTTCAGCACATCCTGCCAATTGTCGAGCCTCCCGCCGAAGCCCTGGACAACCGCATGGCCGTTGATCCCGACGATCTTGTCGAAAAGGTCGGAGCGCACGCCGTTCATCACGCTCATCACGATCACGAGCGCCGCAACACCCAGCGTAACGGCAATGAAACTGAAAGCGGCGGCCACGAAGATAAATCCCTCGCCGCGCTGCGGAAGCAGATAACGTTTGAAGATGGCGCGTTCGTAGGGACGCAATATCATGGGATCGTTCGGTCCTTCAGAACGCATGCGCAGTCACACATAGGCGGCTGCTTTAGGGACGCGAGCCGAACCTGGCAATGGTCGCAAACGCTCTCAAGCTGCGAGTGATTCGCAAAATATGTTGCCGATCGGACACAGGGCGGCGCAAAAGCATCACTTACCCTGTCCCGAGGCGTGACAAAGCCCCGCCGGCACCCTAGCCCTTGGTCTCTGGTTCAACGCGGCCCAAAGGCCCGGCTCCAGGGAGTGCAGGCCATTCGCCTGGCCTGCATATAGGGGGATGGCGACGTTCGTCACAGGCGCCCGGGTCTCGAAAGAGGCCCGGGCGTTGTGATTCGCGAGGCATGGTGTCGTGCGGCTCGGGTCGGGACCCTAGTTCTGGCCGGTCGTGGTGGTTGTCACCACCGGCTTTGGCGCGATCGCCTCGGCTGCAACGACGCGCTTGGCGTCCCCGGCAGCCGCGATTGTCTTTTCCAAAGCCGCGACCTGCGGACAGGTCCCCTTGCAGACGCGCTGCGCATCGGCGAGCTTTTCGCGAGCAACGGCAATCGCCCCCTTGTCGGCGAGTGCTTCACCCTGCCCTGCCAGCGCGGTCACGTCGTTCGGTTCCAGGAGCAGCGCCTCTCGATAAAGACCGACCGCCTTGCCGGGCAGGCCTTGCGCACGCGCGACCTGTGCGAGCGCGATGATCGCCGAACGGTTCCGCGGATCGGCCGCGAGCGCCGATTCATAATAGCCCACTGCGGCGTCGAGGTCGCCCTGATGCTGGGCGGCCTCGCCCTGCTGTTGCAGCGCGACCGATGTCGGCAATATGTCGTTGTCGGCGCGTTGCGCGTCCGAAGCGGTTGGCAGACTGGCGAGGATCAGGCCGGCGGAGAGAGCCAGAAAGCTGACGCGCATTGCATTCTCCCATTTCTTCATGCCCGAAGATGCTAACATGGCGCCGTCAGCCTTGCGAGGAAAAAGCCGTCGCAGCCATCGCGCCCCGGAGTCAGCAGGAATCCTCCGCCCGCCGCGCGCCCAACCCCCTCGGGAAGAACGCCGCTATCGGCCGTCCAGCCGGGATGCCTGCCAAGAAAATCAGCCATCTGAGCCCGCCCCTCGCGTTCGATGATCGAACAAACAGCATAGAGGAGCTTGCCCCCCGGGGCCACCAAAGCCGCGCCGATATCGGCGAGCCGCGCCTGATCGGCGATGTGGCGTTCGAGCCGCGCCGGGGTCAACCGCCAGCGCAGTTCAGGGCTGCGCCGCCACGTGCCGCTGCCCGAACAGGGGGCATCGACGAATACGTGAGTCGCCTTCCCGCGCCAGTCGGCGAGCATCTCGGCCTCTTGTCCGGGGTTGAGCAGCCGCGCCTCGATCCGCGTTGCGCCCGCGCGGTCCGCACGCGGCGGCAGTTGCTGAAGCCGTGCACGGCTGGCGTCGCAGGCGAGGATTTCTGCTGCATTTCCGGTAAGCGATGCGATCGCAAGCGTCTTGCCGCCACCGCCGGCGCAAAGATCGACAATGGCCGAGCCGGGACCGGCGCCGAGCGCGGCCGACGCATATTGGCTGGCCGCGTCCTGCACCTCGAACGCGCCCTCCAAATAGGCCGGACTCTGCGTTGCGGCGGTTTCGGGCGGCAGGCGCCAACCATCGGGAGCCCCCGCGATCGGCTGCCCTTCGGGGAAGAGGGCGGCGAGCGCGTCGCGTTGCGACACAAGGCGGTTGGCGCGAAGGTCGAGGGGCGCGCGCGCAAGCATCGCGGGGGCTTCGCTTTCGTCGATCGAGGGATCGAACAGATCGATCAGCGCCGGAGACGCAAGCCCGGTTTCCGCTCGCGCCTCCTGGGCATCCGCGATGGCAGGTCCGTAAGGAGATCCATCGAAGCACGCGACCAGGTCGGGATCGCGATCGGCGAGGGCGAGCATCGCAGCACGTCCGGTCGGCGGCGCCGTGCGGACAGCGCGGATCGCATCATATACGTGCGCCCGGATCGCGCGGCGATCTTTCGATCCGGCATAGCGCCGGGCGCGCATCGCCTCCGCGAATATGGCGTCCGCGGGCGGACCGCCCTCTCGCGCCGCGGCTGCAATAACGTCGAGGATCTCGATCGCGGTCTGAACCCGCGCGGCAGGGGTCATGGTATCGACCTTTCTCCCGCGTCATCGCGAGGGACGTTGCGAAACAAAGACGCGCTGTACCTGATGACCGGTCAACCGACCGGATAATTGGGCGCCTCGCGCGTGATCGCGACGTCATGGACATGACTTTCACGCAGGCCGGCGCCGGTAATCTGGACGAAGGTCGCGCGTTCGCGCAGATCCTTGAGCGTGCGGCTGCCGGTATATCCCATCGCCGCCTTTACGCCGCCGACGAGCTGGTGAATTACATCCTTTGCCGGCCCCTTGAACGGGACCTGTCCCTCGATACCTTCGGGCACCAGCTTCATCTGGTCCTTGATATCCTGTTGGAAATAGCGGTCGGCCGATCCCCGCGCCATTGCCCCGACGCTGCCCATCCCGCGATAGCTCTTGTAGGTCCGCCCCTGGTACAGGAAGGTTTCGCCCGGCGCCTCCGCGGTTCCCGCCAGCAGCGAGCCGACCATCACGCTCGACGCGCCTGCCGCGAGCGCCTTGGCGATATCGCCCGAGGTGCGCAGACCGCCGTCGCCGACAATCGGCACGCCCAGCTTTTCGGCGGTCTCGACGCTGTCGAGGATCGCGGTCAGTTGCGGCACACCGACGCCCGCGACGACGCGCGTCGTGCAGATCGATCCCGGACCGATGCCGACCTTGACGCCGTCGGCGCCCGCATCGACGAGCGCGCGGGTCGCGTCGCCGGTCGCGACATTGCCCGCCAGCACCTGAACGCGGTTCGACAGCTTCTTGATCTTTTCGACCGTCGCGCCGACCATCTTGCTGTGACCATGCGCGGTATCGACGACGATCAGGTCGCATTCGGCGTCGAGCAATGCCTCGGCGCGCTCGACGCCGCTGTCGCCGGTGTTGGTGGCCGCAGCGACGCGCAGCCGGCCGCTCGCATCCTTGGTGGCGTCCGGATAGGTCACGGCCTTTTCCATATCCTTGACCGTGATCAGGCCCACGCAATGATAGGCGTCGTCGACGACGAGCAGCTTTTCGATACGGCGCTGGTGGAGCAACCGCCGCGCCTCGTCCTGGCCGACGCCCGGCCGGACCGTTGCGAGATTTTCGGCGGTCATCAATTCCCGCACCGACTGCTTCGGATTTTCCGCGAAGCGCACGTCACGATGGGTCAGGATGCCGACAAGCTTCCCGCCCGCCTCCACAACAGGAATGCCAGAAATATTATGCTGCGCCATCAAGGCTGTCGCATCGGACAGCGAAGCATCGGGCGCGATGGTGATCGGATTGACGATCATGCCGCTCTCGAACCGCTTGACCTGCCGCACCGCCGCCGCCTGCTCCTCGATCGTCAGGTTGCGGTGAAGAACGCCGATGCCCCCGATCTGGGCCATCAGGATCGCCATATCGGCTTCGGTGACGGTATCCATTGCCGAAGACAGGATCGGGATATTGAGGCTGATCTCGCTCGTCAGCTTTGTCGCAAGATTGGCGTCCGACGGCAGAATATCCGACGGCCCCGGCACCAGCAGCACATCGTCGAAGGTGAGGCCGGTCTTGATCTGCATGAGGTGCCACTTTCTGCTGCGGTGCGGCTTCCGCCCCGGCAGCGAGGGGGCGGCGCGCGCGATTCGTTTGGTGGCGGCCCATGTAACCAGTCGCGACGCGACGCGCCAGTGGGCGTCCAAGGAATATTTCCGCACCGGACAGGAGGGATGGCGCGCGCCGGATGTAACCGGTTGCATCGGATGCGGGCGCCCGTTAGACCTGACACCTCATAGCATATAAGGGGAAGAGGACCAACCGCATGGAATTGCCGAACCAGACGCGCGCCGTGCCCGGCGGCCGGTCGACCGCCCTTGCCGCCTTCGCGGCCGTAACGGTCCTGTTCTTCGCCTGGGGCTTCATAACCTCGCTGATCGATCCGCTGGTCGCCGCGGTCAAGGGCATCTTCGCGCTGAGCGACGCGGAAGCACAACTCTCGGCCTCGGCCTTCTTCATTGCCTATGGCTTGATGTCCTTTCCGGCGGCTGCGCTTATCGCGCGCGTCCATTCGGTCCCGTCGATCCTGATCGCGCTCGCGACGATGGTCGGCGGCTGCCTCGTGATGCTGGCGGCGGCCAACCTCGCGGTCTATCCGCTGGTGCTGCTCGGGCTGTTCATGCTGGCGAGCGGGATCACCGTGCTCCAGGTCGCGGCCAACCCCCTCGCCGCGGCGCTCGGCGACCCGAAACGCAGCCATTTGCGCCTGACCCTGAGCCAGACGTTCAACAGCTTCGGGACTTTCCTCGGCCCGCTGATCGGCGCCCATCTGTTCCTCCAGGGGGTTGAGGTAAAGGAGGGCGTTGTCGTGACCGATGCGGTGCGCAACCAAGCACTTGCAGGGATCGATTCGGCCTATTTCTGGATATGCGGGCTGATTGCGGCTCTATTCCTCTTCTTCTGGGTCAGTCGGCGGATCGTCGACGCCGCGGTGCCGCCGCCACCGCTGGGGACCGCGCGCGCCAACATCTTCGAGCTGATGGGCGAGGCGTTCGCGTCGCGTTGGGCCAGGCTCGGCGCACTTGCGATCTTCCTCTATGTCGGCGCCGAAGTGGCCATCGGAACCCAGATGGCGCTCTTCCTGAACAGCGACGCGATTTGGGGCCAATCCGACGCACCGCTGGGGGTGCCCCTGCTCGGTTTCGCAATGGGTAGCGACGGCGTTCCCGGGGTTTCGCTTCAGGAAGCCGGCAAGGCCGTCGCCTTCTATTGGGGTGGTGCGATGGTGGGCCGGGCCATAGGCTCTGTACTGCTCGCGCGGGTATCGGCCACGAAGCTGCTCGCCACCTTCACGGCCATCGCTTGCGCACTTTGTCTCTATGTCGTCACCGTTGGGGGCATAAGCGCCGGTTTTGTCGCGCTGGCGATCGGGCTTTTCAATTCGATCATGTTCCCGGTGATCTTCACCCTGACGCTCGAACGCGCCGGCGCGCGTGCCGAGGCGACGTCGGGCCTGCTGTGCACGGCAATCGTCGGCGGGGCGGCCATTCCGGTGCTGGTCGGCGCGCTCTCCGACGCCCTCGGCTATGGAGCGGCGTTGATCCTGCCGGCACTCTGTTATGCGGTGCTTTGCGTCTTCGCGCTGGCAGCGGCGCGCACACCGCCGGTGCAGGCGGCGGCTTCGGCGACGGTCCATTGATCGACCGATCGCTTCCGACGCTGCTTGCTCTGGCCAGCGCGCTATCGGCCGTGCCCGTCGCGGCGCGCGACGATGTGACGCATCGCGTCTGCTCCCCCGACGAACGCCTGTGTTTCGAACTGACGACGGTCGGCGAAATCCCCACCTACAGCGTCACGCGCGACGGCAAAGCGGTCATAGCCCCATCGAAGCTGGGCTTCATGCTCCGCGGCGCCGGCAAGTTCGAGCATAGCACCGCCTTGGGCGACGCGAGCTATCGCGATGCCGACAGTCGCTGGGAACAACCGTGGGGCGAGAACCGGTTCGTTCGCGATCATTATCGCGAAATGCGGGTACCGATCGTCGAACTGATCGGCGGGAAGCGTCGCATCGACCTGATCGCGCGCGCGTTCGACAACGGCATCGGCTTCCGGTTCGCCTTTCCCGACCAGCAGTCCCTGCGCGATGTGCAAATCGACGAGGAGCTGACCGAGTTCGTCATCGCGCCGGAAGCCGAGGCATGGTGGATTCCGGCGGGAGAATGGAACCGCTATGAATATCTGTATCATCGCACCCCGGCGAACGAGGTGGGTACGGCGCATTCGCCGCTGACCTTTCGAACCCAGGATGGATTGCATATCGCGATCCACGAGGCTTCGCTCGTCGACTATGCGGGCTTCTGGCTCCAGCGGCTTGACGGGCAACGCTTTCGTACCCGTCTGGCCCCGTCGTCGCAGGGCGCGAAGGTTCATCGTACAGCGCCGTTCGAAACGCCCTGGCGCACGATCCTGATCGCCCGGGATGCACCGGGCCTTTACGCGGCCTCCGACATCATCCTCAATCTGAACGAGCCCAACAGGCTCGGCGATGTCAGCTGGGTCAAACCCCTCAAATATGTCGGCATCTGGTGGGCGATGCACCTCGACAAGGCCAGTTGGCACAGCGGGCCGAAGCATGGTGCGACCACGGCGAACATGATCGAATATATCGACTTCGCGTCGAAGCACGGCTTCGATGCCGTGCTGGCCGAAGGGTGGAACATCGGCTGGGACGGGAACTGGATCGGAGATCATGGCCAGAATTTCGAGTTCGCCAAAGCCTATCCCGATTTCGACATGGATCGCATCGCCGCCTATGCGAAAGCGAAGGGCGTCGCCATCATGGGACACCATGAAACCGCGGGCAACGCCGGGCGCTATGCCCGGCAGATGGAGGCGGCATTCGACTATTACCGGCGATACGGCGTACCGGCGGTGAAGACCGGCTATGTCGCCGACGCCGGCGGGGTCCTGCATCGGGGAGCCGACGGCGCCAATATCTGGGACTGGCACGATGGCCAGTATATGGCCCGCCACTATCTTTCCGTGGTCGAGGCGGCGGCGAAGCGACACATCGCGATCAATACCCACGAACCGATCAAGGATAGCGGGTTGCGGCGGACCTATCCCAACTGGGTGAGCCGCGAGGGCGCGCGGGGGATGGAGTATGCCGCGTGGGGCGATCCGCCGAATCCGCCAGACCATGAAGCGAATCTGGTGTTCACGCGCATGCTGTCAGGACCGATGGACTATACGCCCGGCATCGTCAGCCTGACCGGCAAGGGCGGGCGTCGCATCCCGTCGACCCTTGCGAAGCAGCTCGCAAATTATGTCGTGATCTACAGCCCCGTACAAATGGCAGCCGACCTGCCCGATAATTATGCCGCCCACCCGCGCGCGCTGGCCTTCATCGAAGCGGTCCCGGTCGACTGGGAGGCCACCCGCATGCTGGGCGGCGCAGTCGGCGACTATGCCGTCTTCGCACGCCAGCGGCGCGGCGGCGAGGACTGGTATATCGGCGGAGTCACCGATGAGCAGCCGCGCGATTTCACCGTAGATTTCGGCTTCCTGCCAAAGGGCAAGCATTATCGCGCCAAGATATGGCGCGACGGGGTGGGCGGCGGCATCGGAGGCGATCCGTTCGCCATGACGGTCGAGGAACGGGACGTGACGGCGGACAGCCGGTGGCCCGTTCGGATGGAAGCCGGGGGTGGCTTTGCCATGACCCTCATCCCGGCCCGCTGATTGTGGCAGGCCTTTCGATCGAGCGCGCGGTAAAGCGCTTTGGCGCGGTAGGCGTCCTCAACGACATTTCGGTCGACATCGCCGACGGGGAATTCGCGGTGATCGTCGGACCGTCGGGGTGCGGAAAATCGACCCTGCTACGTTCGGTCGCGGGCCTGGAAGATTTGACCAGCGGCCGTATCCGGATCGGATCGCGCGACGTCACCGACATGCAGCCATCGCAGCGCGGCATCGCAATGGTATTTCAAAGCTATGCGCTTTATCCGCATCTGTCGGTGTTCGACAATATGGCGTTCGGATTGCGCATCGCCAAAACCGACACCGCCGAAATCGATCGCAGCGTCCGCCAGGCTGCCGAAATCCTGAATATCGAAAGCCTGCTCGATCGCAAGCCGGCGGCCCTGTCGGGCGGGCAGCGGCAGCGCGTTGCGATCGGTCGCGCAATCGTCCGTCAGCCGCAAATCTTCCTGTTCGACGAACCCCTGTCGAACCTGGATGCCGACCTGCGCGTGCGGATGCGATATGAATTTGCTCAATTGCACCGCACGTTGGGCACGACCACTCTTTATGTCACGCACGACCAGGCCGAGGCGATGACACTGGCCGATCGCATCATCGTGCTGCGCGACGGACGGGTCGAACAGGTCGGTTCGCCCCGCGAGCTTTACGAGCGGCCCGCGAACGTCTTCGTCGCGCAATTCCTGGGCACCCCGCGCATGAATATCCTGCCCGCGACGGTGGCGGACGCCGCGACCGCGATACTCGCCGACGGGCGATCGGTCGCCATTCCGGCTGCCGCACCGCTCGCCCCGGGCACACCCGTTTCGATCGGCATTCGCCCGGAAGACGTCGTCGTCGGGGACGAGGCGGCGGCCCTCCACCTGTCCGTCGCGTTCGTCGAGCGGCTGGGCGGTCTGGCTACCGTGCATCTTCGCGGCCCCGACGGCCAGAGCATCGCGTGCCAGCTGCGCGACGACGGGACGCTGCGCGAGGCCGACGCGGTCCCCGTGACCTTTCGGACCGAGCGCATCCACCTGTTCGATGCGGGCGAAAGCCGCATTGCGGAGGGAGCATCCGAATGAACTTGCCATCGGCCTGTGTAACCGGTTACTTTGGATATCTTCCATGCCCGGCAGGCCGAAAGAACGGAGTCGCGAAAGCGGCCGAGCGTCGTTGGGGAAAGAGGGGGAAGCGGATATGGCAACATTGAGGGACGTCGCCCGCGAGGCGGGTGTATCGGTGGCCACAGCGTCGCGCGCGATCAACGGCCACAGCAATGTCACCGCCCCGACGCGTGCCGCGGTGCTCGCCGCGGTCAAGAAGCTGAACTTCGTTCCGCACAGCGGCGCCCGCAGCCTGACCCGCCGAAAAAGCGATACGGTGGGCGTGATCCTGCCCGATCTGTTCGGCGAATTCTTTTCCGAGATCATTCGCGGCATCGACCTCGTCGCGCATGAATCGGGGATGCACCTGCTGCTGGGCAACATGCACGGCAGCGCGCACGAAACCGCAGCCGCAATCGCCGCGATGCGCGGGCGGGTCGACGGACTGCTGGTCATGCCGCCCGAACTCAAACCCGAAACGCTTGCAGCGCACCTCGATCCGGTACTGCCTACGGTCTTGCTGAATTATGACGCGGCGGCACTCGACCTGCCCTATGTCGCGGTCGACAATTATCGCGGCGCCTGGCTGATGACCGAAGCGCTGATCGAGCGCGGCGCGCGGCGCATTGTCCATATCGCGGGGCCGAAGCATAATCGCGACGCCCGCGATCGCCAGCGCGGCTTCGTCGATGCTATGGCGAAGATCGCGGGCGAGCGCAGCCCGGTGATCCTGCCCGGCGACTTTTCGGAGGAAGCCGGGGTCGAAGCGGCGCGCCTGCTTCTTCAGGGGCAACTGCCCGCCGATGCCGTCTTCGCCGCGAACGACCTGATGGCGGTCGGTTGCATCATGCAGCTCGTCGCGGCGGGCAAGTCGGTGCCGGGCGACCTGATGGTCGCCGGATTCGACGATATCCCGCTTGCGCGGCATGTCAGCCCGGCGCTGACGACGATGCAGGTAAAGATCGACCAGCTCGGATCGACGGGCATGATGATGTTGCTGCGGCTGCTTCGCGGCGAAACGCTGGGCGCGGCGAGCGCGACGATCCTGACCCCGACGCTGATCGAGCGCGGCACCACCGGAGTGCCGCTCGCGGTGCGCGAGGCCATCGCGCGATGACACCCGCGGCACGGCCAGCGGCGTGGAACTGACCCGGCGCCAGATTGCCGGGGGCCTCGCCTCGCTACCCTTTCTTCCCGCTCTTGCGGGATGCGGGCAGCATGGCGGGAAAGAGCTTACCATATGGGCGATGGGCAATGAAGCCGCCGCCCTGCCGACCCTGATCGGCGAGATGGAGCGCGTCCCGGATGCGCCCCGCATAGCGGTGCAGCCGCTCCCCTGGTCTGCGGCCCATCAGAAGCTGCTCACCGGATTTGCCGGCGGATCGCTTCCCGCGATCGGCCAGGTCGGCAACAGCTGGATCGCGGAAATGGCCGCGATCGGCGCCATCGCCCCGGTCCCCCGGGCGGTCCACGATCTTCTGGCCGATCAATTCGACGCGGTGGTCGAAACGAACCGCATCGGCGGCAGGGTCTGGGCCGTTCCCTGGTATGTCGACACGCGCCTTCAATATTATCGCACCGATATTTTCGCACGCGCCGGCCATGCCGCGCCGCCGCTGCAATGGTCGGCGTGGAAGCGGGCGCTGCACGATGTGAAGCGTGTCGCGGGCGACGGCAATTATGCCCTGTTTCTTCCGCTCAACGAATTCGAGCAGCTCTTGACCATCGCCTTGTCCGCGGGCGCGCGGCTGCTGCGAGACGAGGACGGCCGCGGCGCGTTTTCGGAGCCCGAATTTCTGGAAGCCCTGGCATTCTACAAGTCGCTGTTCGACGAAGGCCTCGCTCCGCCCGTATCGGCGACCCAGGTCGCCAATATCTGGAACGAATTCGCGCGTGGCTGGTTCGCGACCTTCACCTCCGGTCCCTGGACGATCGGCGATCTGAAATCGCGGCTTCCCGCCGCCGCGCAAGACAGCTGGGCGACCGCGCCCAATCCGGGACCGCGCGGTATCGGTTCGGCGGCCCCCGGGGGATCGAGCCTGGTGGTTTTTGCAGACCACCGCGCCAATCCCCACGCCTGGGATTTCATCTCGCGCCTGCTCGCCCCCCAGGCGCAAATGCGCTTTCACGACCTGACCGGCGACCTGCCCGCCCGCCGATCGGCCTGGCGACGCGCCGGCCTTGCCGCCGACCCGATCGTCGCGCCATTTGCAACCCAGCTCGAGCGTGCACGCGCCCTGCCCAAGGTCCCCGAATGGGAACGGATCGTCAGCGAAATGCAGATCGTCGCCGAACGCATGGTTCGCGGACAGTTCACGGTCGAACAGGCGGCACGGGAAATCGACGTGCGCGCCGACCGCCTGCTCGAAAAGCGCCGCTGGATGCTGGACAAGGGGCGCGCGCTGTGAGCGCGAAGCGCAGGGCCGACGAGGTGCGCGCCGGCTGGGCGATGTCCGCGCCCGCACTGACGGCGATCCTGCTCTTCTTCGTGGTTCCCGCGCTTGCGTCGCTGTTCCTCAGTTTCACCGATTTCGACATTTACGCGCTCGCCGACATTTCGAACCTGCGCTTCGTGGGCTTTGAAAATTACGCGCGCCTGATCGAAAATCCGCTGTTCTGGAAAGCCATGAGCAACAGTGTGCTGTTCGTCGCGATCGGAACTCCGCTCGTCGTCGCGCTGTCGCTCTGCGCGGCCATGCTCGTCCATTCGCGCTGGCTTTCGTGGCGTCCCCTCTGGCGGGTTGCGCTGTTCGCACCCTATGTGACCACATTGGTCGCAACCGCCGTCGTCTGGCGCTATTTGCTCAACACGCGCTATGGCCTTGTAAATTACCTGCTGTCGCTGTTCGGTGCCGGCCCGATCGACTGGCTCGGCAGCCCGACAGCATCGCTGCCCGCGATCCTGATCTTCGTTGCGTGGAAGACGTTCGGCTATAACATGATCATCTTTCTTGCCGCGCTCCAGACGGTCCCGCGCGAGCTGGAAGAGGCGGCGCGGATCGACGGGGCGGGACGGCTCGCCCGGCTGCGCCATGTTACCCTGCCGGCGATTGCGCCGACCGTCCTGCTCGTGTCGGTACTCACCGTCGCCGCAATGTTCCAGCTTTTCACCGAACCCTATGTCATGACCGAAGGGGGCCCGGCGCAGTCGACCGTGACCGTCCTTTATTTCATGTATGAAGAGGGGTTCAAATGGTGGAACCTGGGCTCGGGCGCCGCGGTGGCCGTGCTGCTCTTCCTGTGCATCCTCGGCGTGACGCTGGTCCAGCTTCGCCTCGCGAGGCGCGGAGGCGCGATATGACGCGCCGTCTCGTCGTAACCGCCCTGGCAGGGCTCGTCGCGCTGGTCACCATCGCTCCCTTGCTGTGGATGCTGTCGGTCAGCTTCATGGCGCCCGGGGAGGCGGCCCGGTTCCCGCCGCCGCTGTTGCCCGCCCATGCGAGTCTGGAAAACTACCGGCAATTGTTCGGCAGCTATGGCGTCGGGCGATTCCTCGCCAACAGCCTGTTGGTCTCGACCCTCGCGACGCTGCTCGCGCTGCTGTTCACCGTGCCGGCGGGCTATGCCTTCGCCAAGCTGCGCTTTCGCGGTCGCGACGCGGTGTTTCGCCTGCTGGTCGCCGCGCTCGTCGTGCCGGGCCAGATCGGCATGCTGCCCCTGTTTCTCGAGTTGAAGGCGATGGGGCTGGTGAACAGCTATGCCGGCGCCCTCGTGCCCTGGCTTGCCGGCATTTTCGGAATTTTCCTGGTCCGGCAATATTGCCTGTCGATCCCCGACGAGATGCTGGAGGCAGCCCGCATCGACGGCGCCAGCGAAGCCACAATCCTGCACCGGATCATATGGCCGCTGTTGACCCCGGTGGTGGTCACGCTGGCGCTGTTCGTCTTTCTGTCGAGCTGGAACGATTTCATGTGGCCGTTGATCGTCTTTGCCGACCAGGACCTTTACACCCTTCCCGTCGCGCTCGCCGCGCTCAGTCGCGAGCATGTGCAGGATAACGAACTGATGATGGCGGGCGCGGTGGTGACCACCCTGCCCGTTCTCATCCTCTTTCTGGCGCTTCAGCGCTTCTACCTGAGCGGCCTCCTTGCCGGGAGCGTCAAGGGATGAGCCGCTTTCCCTCCCCAAACGATAAGGACGACGAATGACACGCACCGCTTTCCCGGACGATTTCCTGTGGGGCGCCGCGACAGCCGCCTATCAGATCGAAGGCTCTCCGCTCGCCGACGGTGCGGGCGCGAGCATCTGGCAACGCTTCTGTCACGACCCGCGCCTGATGGCGGCGAAGGGCGACACCGGCGATGTCGCCTGCGATCACTATAATCGCATGGAGAGCGACGTTGCCCTGATGAAGGCGATCGGGCTCAAGGCCTATCGCTTCAGCGTCAACTGGGGGCGGATCCTGCCCGACGGGGTCGGCCGCGTGAACGAAGCGGGGCTCGACTTCTACAAGCGGCTCGTCGACGAGTTGCTGAACCACGATATCGAGCCGCTGCTGACGCTCCATCACTGGGATCTGCCGGTTGCGCTCGACGACCGGGGCGGCTGGCTCAACCGCGACAGCGCCGACTGGTTCGCCGACTATGCCGGCGTGATGTACCGCGCGCTCGACGGCCGCGTGCGGAAGTGGGTCACGCTGAACGAGCCGTGGGTCATCACCGACGGCGGCTATCTGCACGGCGCGCTCGCTCCCGGGCATCGCAACCTGTTCGAAACCCCGATCGCGAGCCACAATCTGATGCGCGCGCATGGCGCGGCGGTCGCCGCCTATCGTTCGGAAGGCGCGCATGAAATCGGGCTGGTGGTCAATATCGAACCCAAATATCCCGCCAGCGACAGCGCCGCCGACATCGCCGCGACCGAACGCGCGCATGCCTATATGAACCGCCAGTATCTCGATCCGGCGCTCAAGGGGCGTTATCCCGCCGAGATGGCCGAGATATTCGGCGAAGCATGGCGCGAATGGCCCGAAGAGGATCTGGCGACGATCCGCCAGCCGCTCGATTTCGTCGGCATCAACTATTACACGCGCAACGTCGTGAAGGACGACCCGAACCAATGGCCCGTCGGCGCCTCACCGGTGCGGCAGAATGCGACGCACACGATGACCGACTGGGAGGTCTATCCGCCTGCGCTGACCGACATGCTACTGTGGTTCAAGGACAGTTATGGCGACATCCCGGTCTATATCACCGAAAATGGCGCCGCCTTCTATGACCCCCCGCAGGCCGGCCCCGACGGGATCGACGATCCGCTGCGTTGCGATTATCTGCGCACCCATATTTCGGCGATCGGCGACGCCATCAAGAAGGGCGTCGATGTGCGCGGCTATATGGTGTGGTCGCTGCTCGACAATCTCGAATGGTCGCTCGGCTATTCGAAGCGTTTCGGCATCGTCCACGTCGACTATGAAACGCAGATCCGCACGCCCAAGCGCAGCGCCCGCTTCTACAGCAACATCATCGCCGCCAACGGCGGGAATCTGGCATGAAACGCTGGGTGATCCTGTGCCTTGCCGCGCTCCTCTCCCTGCCCGCCGCGGCAAAGGGCAAGGCCGACCGCGTAAGCGCGATGACGTACAACATCCGCCTCGACCTGGCATCCGACGGCGAGGATGCCTGGCCGCACCGACGCAAGGCGCTAACCAGCCTCGTCGCCTATTATGGCCCCGATTTCGTCGGGATGCAGGAGGTATTGCTGCACCAGAAGCGCGACGTCGAAGCCGACCTGCCGGGTTATAGGTTCGTTGGCGTGGCGCGCGACGATGGCAGGCAGGCGGGCGAATATTCGATGCTCGGTTACCGGACCGCCCGGTTCACACCGCTCGGTTCGGGCACATTCTGGCTGTCGCCGACCCCCGACGTGCCCAGCAAGGGTTGGGACGCCGCCCTGCCCCGGATCGCAACCTGGGCGCGCCTCCGCGATGGGACGGGGCAGGTGTTTCTCGTCGTGAACACGCATTTCGACCATATCGGAGAGATCGCGCGCATAGAAAGCGCGAAGCTGATCCGGCGCTGGGTCGGAACGCATCGTCGGCCCGGCGACGCGGTCATATTGATGGGCGATTTCAACAGCGCGACGGGCAGCGCGCCTTACAAGGCCATGCTGGCTCCGATCGCCGGCCTCATCGCGCTCCATGACACACAGGATCTCAGCCGCACGCCCCATTTCGGTCCCCAGGGCACCTTTACGGCCTTCCGGATCGACGCCCTGCCCGACAGCCCCATCGACCATATCTTCGTGACCGATGGTGTCGCCGTGCTGCGCCATGCGACGATTACGCAGCAGACCGGCGGCCGCCTGCCGTCCGACCATTATCCCGTGCTGACCGACCTGTGCGTCGGTGCGGCCTGCTGATGGCCGGGCCGGGCTTCCGCTAGTCGAAAAGCGATAGCGGGATCGCCTCTCCCATCGCGCGCTGCCCCGCGGCATTCGGGTGCAGATGATCGTCGTGCGCCAGGTCGGCGCGCAAGCGCAGCGGGTCGGCGGGATCGGCCACGACCTTTTCAAGATCGACGACGCCGTCGAATATATCCGCGGTGCGGATCCAGTCGTTGAGTTTCGCGCGGATGTCGTCACGCTCGGGCCGGTAATAGCGCGCGCCCTTGAAGGGGAGCACGGTCATCGCGATCACCTTGATCCCCCGGCCATGCGCGCGCAGCACCAGCTGGCGATAGCCCTCGATCAGTTCGTCCGCGGTAATGCCGGTGTCGCCGGACGTACCCATGTCGTTGACACCTTCAAGCAGCACGACATGCGTCACACCGGGAATGGCGAGCACGTCGCGATCGAAGCGCGCGAGGGCATCGGGGCCGGTCCCGGGGGTCAGGATCTTGTTGCCCCCGATCCCCTGGTTCACGACGACATGGGGCTTGCCCGCGGCCTTCAGCCGGCGCCCGAGCGTTTCGCTCCAGCGACACGGCAGCGCATCGGCGTTGGCACAGCCGGCTACGTCGGTGATCGAATCGCCGAAGGCCACGACGACAGGCTTCGCCGCAGCCCCGCCGACATCGATCCCGGCGACGAGCGGGCGTAACGGCGTTGTGGCGATCGCCGACCAGTCGCCCGCGCCGCTATGATCGCCGGGGCCGGAGATGCGCGTCGGATTGCCATAATCGCCGTGGATGCCGGCGAGAGTCGTCGGCTCGGGCAGATGGACAGAAATGTCGATCACATCGAACGCTGCAACGGTAACCCGCACCGGATCGCTGACCAGCGGAGCGCCGATCGCAATGCGCCCTCCGGTCTTGCCGCCGAAATGCACCGGCATGGTCCGCCCGTCGGCCAGGCGAAGGGTGACGGCACCGAAGTGGACCGGCATCGTCCCGAAATCATTGGCGAGCCAGATACGGAGCGCAGTCCCGGAGGCGCCGACCCGCACCTGCATACGGATCGTCTGATTGTCGAGGTCGATCGCCTTGTCGGGCGGAGCTTGCCATAGGCTCGACGTCCACGCGCGCGTCCAAGCGTCCTGCGCCGCGGCGGGCAAGGACGGGACAAGCAACGCAGCCGCCAGCATGGCAGCCGCGACGCGGGCTTTCGTCAGCGCGCCTCGCCGCCGGCTTGCGCCTCGTCGAGCCAGCCGCCCTCGAACCCGATCCGCCTGAGCCCCCGAACGATATGCGGGTTCTTTCGCATGATTTGCCATATTAATCCGCTCCGATGATTTTCCATCATCGCGAGGATCGGCCCTTGGTCAATGCCTAAATAGTCGTTCGCGACCCAGCCCTGGCGGGGATCGACCGCGCCCGACCGCGATTGCGCCTGGGGAAAGGTGAAACTGGGGTTGATCGCATCCTTGAAACCATAGCGGGTGTAAAGGCGCGCCCCATATTTCGCCCGCATCGCCATCAGCGCCGGGATTGCGACCTCGGGAGCGAAGGCGACCGAGCCGCCGGGCGCGGTCGGCACGACCGTACCGTCGTCGACGATGCGAACGCTGCTCACACCGCGGGCCATATAGCCGTTGAAGCTGCGCAGGCGGCCGTTGACGCTGTATTCATCCTTTGAATAGCCCGGCCCGTCGGAGGCGGTCCATCCCCAGATGTCGGCGCTGTAATCGGTCCAGCGGTTCGGATTGTCGGCGCCATAGGCACGCTGCGACAGCGTGGCGCGGCGGCTGTTCTCGAAATAGTCGATGCCCTTCCGGCGCATGAAGTCGTCGCGAATGCCGCGAAAGTCGACCCAGACATGGCTGTACTGATGTCCGAAGAGAGGTTCGAACTGCAGGAACTGCTGGCCGTAGAAGCTGCCCCAGTCCTTGTCGAGATGCGCCGCCCAGCCCTTGTCCCACGCCTCTTTGCTCAACGCGTGGGTCGGCGACCCGAGCGCCAGGATATAGACGAGCATCCCTTCGTTATAGCCCACCCAGTCGTGCGTGCCGAAATCGCCGCCGTTGCCGCGCTCGGGGTACCATCCCATCGCAATCGCCTTGGGCCCGCCGCCGTTCCCCGACGGGATGTCGCTGTTTTCGCGCTGGACGAAGCTCCAGTCGACGCGGGCGTAGATCTTCTCCGCCAGGTCGCGGATCTCCGCCTCCACCGGCGTATCGCGGTCGTAATAGCTTTGCGCGAACAGCACGCCGCCCAGAAAAAGCGACGTATCGACGGTCGACAATTCGGTCTTGCCGTGCCGCGTCCCGTCCTCGTTGTTCAGGAAGTGATAGAAAAATCCCTTGTAGCCGGTGACGCCGCCGACCGCCGCGCCCTGAGGCGCGTTCCAATAGAAGTCCAGGCAATCGCGCGTCCGTTTCGCCGCCTCGTCGCGCGCGACATAACCGCGCTCGGCGCCAATTCCAAAGGCGGTCAGCGCAAATCCGGTCGATGCGATCGACGAAAAGGGATTGCTCGGCCAGCGATCGGGCGCGAGGCAATGGGTACGGTCGGTCGTGTCCCAGAAATAATCGAAGGTCCGCTTCGTAAGCTCTTCGGAAAATTGCGCCTGGGTCAGGTCGGGAAGCGCCTGTGCCGGGGGCGTGACGCCCGTGGGCGGTGCGCTGGTCGCGGTGCAGGCCGCCAGCGCGAAAAGAGGCAAGGCGAGCGACCCGAGCCGGAAAGACATTCGATACTCCACATATAGAAAAGCGGGCGGCCGGTCACGGGAGGGGGGTGTGACCGGACGCCCGCAATTTCAGCCGGTCAGAATTGGAAGCCGGCCGAAACCTTTACCGTGCGCGGCGGATTGCCGCCAACCCCGATACCGCTGATGCTCAAATAGTCGGGGCTCGCAGGATCGTTGTTGTAGTCGACATAATTGCGATCGTTGAACAGGTTGATGATGTCGACGCGCAAGCGGAGCCGCGATTCCTCGCTCAGGAACTTGAACGGGATATATTTCGTAATCGCGATGTCCATCTGTCGGAACCCCCACAGATCGCCGTTGCCATCGGCTTCGTTGGAGATCACGTCGCGCGACGGGTTGGCGCCCGCGGTATTGATGAATCGCTTCAGATACGGCGGCGACATGATCTGGAACTTGCCCGACAGTGTAACTCCGATCGGCAGATCGACCGAGCCGGTGGCGACGAAGCGATGCTTGCGCACGCCGCTGGACCGCACCACGGGATAGTCGTCGAGCGACGGATAATCGAGGCTGAAGGTCTCGCCGAACTGACGGTTTTCTTCGGCTTCGGTGTAGGTGTAGGTCGCGCTCAGGCTCCACGGCGAAGCCACCGAGTAGCTTTTGGTGAGCTTGAGATACGCCGAATCCGCGCTCGTTTCGAGACCATTGGTGCCGATGATGATCGATCCGAAGCCCGGGGGTGCGAAGCCGAACGGCGAGTCGGGTGCCGCGGGTGCCGGCGGGAAGAAGCTGCCGTCGGGGCGACGATTGCCGAGCAGGTAAGCAAAGCCGTCGTGGCTTTCGATATGGCTGTATCCGACCTCTGCCTCGAACAGCGACGTCAGGCGACCGCGGAGCCCGAGGCTGAATTGATCCGAGTAGGGAACCTTCAGATTGTTGTCGATGAAGCGCAGTTCGCGCCCGCCGCCGGCGCCCGCTCCGTCGAGCAATTGCTGGCGCCCTTCGGGAGTCAGATATACCGGATCCCACGGTACGCAGGTCGGGCTTGGAGCGCAGGTGTTGTTCGGATCGCCGGTGATGAAATTGAAGGTCCGGGTGGTGTAGGAGCCAACGCTGATTTCCTGTTGCAGGAAGTCGAACTGGTTGCGGTCATAGGAACGGCCATAGCCGCCGAAAACAACGAAGCGCGCTGCATCGTCGATCTCGTAGCTGAAGCCAACCCGCGGCTGCCATGCTCCCTTGAACGCTTTGCGCTCGGTACCCGTCGAGATGAAATCGTTGATGTCATAGTCGGCGTTGACCAGATTCGGATAGTTCGCCGACGACACCGCGTCGATCGCGTCCTGCGGGTGGACAAAGTTCAAATAGGCCGGCGTGCGTTCGTAATCCCAGCGCACGCCAAGGTTGAGCGTCAGCCTGTCGGTGACTTCCCAGTCATCCTGCAGATAGATGCCAAACTGCCAGTTCTTGGAATTGACGATCGGGCTTCCGTTGCCCGTCTGCGCGCCGAACTGGAGGCGATAGGGAACGGTGTCGTTGAAGCCGTCCGCATCGGGATAGGCAACGTTATAGGTATAGACCGGATTGAAGTTGTTGAGCTGAAGCGTGTTGAGTTCGACCCACTTGGTCTTCACACCGAACTTGAAAGTATGGCCTTCGAGCCCGGTGTAGGTGAAGTCGTTCTGGATTCCCCAGCCCTTCTGACCCTTTTCCTGATAGTTCGCGCCGCCTCCTATGCGCAGGATATTGTCGCGAACCACCACGCCAGGTTGCGGATTGGTCGGAGACGGACCGGCATAGGCGAACAGCGAGGCATCGCTGAACTCCACCGGGGTCGGAGCCCATTTGACGTCTTCATAGGTCAGCTTGAGATCGTTGATCCACGTATCGGCCGTATGCTCCCAGCGCAGCGTGCTGCGCAGTTCCTTGACATCCTGCGCGCTGATCGTGCTGCGAGCATTGATGCCGTTGCTCAGGAATTCGCCGCTTTCCTTGCGGTATTTCCCCGAGATTTCGAAAAGGTCGCTGTTGGTCGGCGAAAAGTCGATCTTGCCGAAAAAGAGATCTTCGTTGAACGTCGAGTTCGTCGACCCGAAGACACCCTGATATTCCGACGGAAAATAGGAGACGGGAAGGCTGAGCCCCGGCGTAATCTCCCGCGGCTGTTCCTGGCGCTTGCCTTCGTAGGTCACGAAGAAGTGCATCATGTCCTGAATGATCGGACCGCCGAGCGCGCCGCCGAATTGGAAGTCCTTGGTCTTCACCTTGCCCGGATTCGTGCCGAACTTTTCGAGCGGCGTCGCCGCGCGCATGCTCTGATCGGTGTAATCGATGAAGGCTTCGCCGTGGAATTCGTTGGTACCCGACCGCGTGACCGCGGTGATCGCCACCGAACTGACCTGATCGAACTCTGCCTTGTAGTTGGACGAAATGACGCGATACTCGCCGATAGCAAGCTGCGGGAACGGGTTGCCTTGCGTCGAATCCTGGCCGGTGATGCCGTTCTTGAGGACGTAATCCTTTTGCCCGACGCCATCGATGAAAATGTTGATCGATCGGCTGTCCTGAGCACCGCCCTGAAGGCGCGACTGGCCGTTGCTGCCGGTCACGAATTGCACGCCCGGCGCGAGATCGGCAAAGGCAAGGAAATTGCGGTTGTTCTGCGGCAAGGTTTCAATCTGGCGCTGGGTGATGTTCGACCCGACTTCGCCGCCTTCCATCGTGCGGATACGGCTGCCGGTAACGATGATCGCGTCATCACCCGCATCGGCGATGTCCGGCTGCGAAAAATCGAAATCGAGCACCGCATTCTGCGACACGTTGAGCGTGAATTCATCCGTGCTGCGGACACCATTCGGGGTCGTCAATTCGAGGCGATAGGTTCCGACCGGCAGCGACGCGAAATTATAGCTTCCGTTCGCGGCAACGGTCACGCTGCGCTGAAATCCCGTGTTGACGTTGATCGCAGTGACCTGGCTGACGCCGCCCTCGGCCTTGACCGTGCCGCGCAGCGACGCGTTCGAAACCTGCGCGTGCGCCGGAACCGCAACGCCGATCGCAAGCGCGCCCGCGGCGCTGCTCCACGCGAGCGCCGCGGCGAATGCGCGGGTCCGCGAACGGCGCGAACTATTGGATTGATTAAGCTGAACTGACGTCACGGCATCCTCCCTTTTTATTGCCCCGGCGGTCCCGATCTCGTTCGCTGTGCCTGCCGGTCTTGCCACCGGCATGACGACGAGTCGCGGGACGACCTGTTGTCGTTTTTTGAGTTTGTAACCGGTTTCACAATCGCTGTATAGGGGGCAAGCGACAGGGGCGGACGAAAGTTCGTTCGACCCCAAAGGGATGGATTTCAGCGGATTTTCGCGTTGAAATGCCACAAGACACTATTTGGGAAGGACGAATCATGCCGCCGATGCCGCGCAATCTTACGCACCTCACGCTCGCGACGCTTTTGCTTGCGGGGACGCTCGCCCCGGCGCCGCTGCTGGCGAAAATGGGCGGCGAATCGGTCGCGGTCGATTCGACGAGCTGGGAAAAGCCCGACCCGAAGATGGACCGGTTCATTGCCGACCTGATGGCAAAGATGACGCTGGAGGAGAAGATCGGCCAGTTGTCGCTGCTGACCAGCGACTGGGATTCGACCGGCCCGACGATCCGGCAGGGCTATCAGGACGATATTCGCAAGGGCCGTATCGGATCGATCTTCAACGCCTTCACCGCCAAATATACGCGCGATCTTCAGCGTGTGGCGGTCGAGGAAACCCGCCTGAAAATCCCCCTGCTCTTTGGCTATGACGTCATTCACGGCCACCGCACCATCTTTCCCATCTCGCTTGGCGAAGCGGCAAGCTGGGACCTTGATGCCATTGAAAAAGCGTCTCGAATCGCGGCTACCGAAGCATCGGCCGAAGGGATTCAGTGGACCTTCGCCCCGATGGTCGACGTGGCCCGCGATCCGCGCTGGGGCCGGATATCCGAAGGCGCGGGCGAGGACGTCTATCTCGGCAGCCGGATCGCGGAAGCCCGCGTGCGCGGATTCCAGGGCGACGACCTGGCCGCGACCGACACGGTGATGGCCACCGCCAAGCATTTCGCCGCCTATGGCGCCGCGCAGGCGGGACGCGACTATAGCACCGTCGACATTTCGGAGCGGACGCTGCGCGACGTCTATCTGCCGCCTTTCAAGGCCGCGGCCGATGCCGGCGCCGCGACGTTCATGACCGCGTTCAACGAATATGACGGGGTCCCCGCGTCGGGCAGCCACTATCTGCTCACCGACGTGCTACGCGACAAATGGGGCTTCAAGGGCTTCGTCGTAACCGATTACACGTCGATCAACGAAATGGTCGCGCACGGCTATTCGAAGGATCTGCAACAGGCGGGCGAGCAGGCGATCAACGCGGGGGTCGACATGGACCTTCAGGGCGCGGTGTTCATGGAACATCTCGCGAAATCGGTTGCCGAGGGCAAGGTCGACGTGAAGCGCGTCGATGCCGCGGTGAAGTCGATCCTCGAAATGAAGTATCGCCTCGGCCTGTTTGCCGATCCCTATCGCTATTCGGACGAGGCGCGCGAAAAGGCGACGGTTTACCGCGCCGACTTTCTGGAAGCGGCGCGCGACGTCGCGCGCAAATCGATGGTCCTGCTCAAGAATGACGGCGCGCTGCCCCTCGCCGCCTCGGCGAAATCGATCGCGGTGATCGGTCCGCTCGGCGACAGCAAGGCCGACATGATCGGCAGCTGGTCGGCGGCCGGCGACCGCAAGACGCGCCCGGTCACCCTGCTCGAAGGCATGCAGGCGCGCGCGCCCAAGGGACAGACCGTCACCTACGCCCAGGGCGCGAGCTATGCGTTCGAAGACGCCGGCAAGACCGACGGCTTTGCCGAGGCGATCGCCCTTGCCCGCAAATCGGACGTCATCGTCGCCGCGATGGGCGAACGCTGGGACATGACGGGCGAGGCCGCGAGCCGCACGTCGCTCGACCTTCCCGGCAACCAGCAGGCGCTCCTCGAAGAGCTGAAAAAGACGGGCAAGCCGATCATCCTCGTGCTGATGAGCGGACGCCCGAACAGCATCGACTGGGCGAACGACAACCTCGATGCGATCGTCGAGGCCTGGTATCCCGGGACGATGGGCGGCCATGCGATCGCCGACGTGCTGTACGGCGACTATAATCCTTCTGGGAAACTGCCGGTGACCTTTCCCCGCAATGTCGGGCAGGTGCCGATTTTCCACGACATGAAGAACACCGGTCGGCCGATCAAGCCGGAGGATCCGAATGCGAAATATGTCTCGCGCTATCTGAATACCCCGAACACGCCGCTCTATCCGTTCGGCTATGGTCTCAGCTACACCAGCTTTACCTATTCGCCGGTGACGCTGAGCACAAAGAGCATCCGCCCGGGCGAACCGCTGACGGCGAGCGTGACGGTCACCAACAGCGGCGGCCGCGACGGCGAAGAGGTGGTTCAGCTCTATGTCCGCGACCTCGTCGGATCGGTGACGCGCCCGGTGAAGGAATTGAAGGGCTTTGAAAAGCTGATGCTAAAAAAGGGCGAATCGCGCAAAGTGACCTTCACGCTGACCGACGCCGATCTTGCCTTCACCCGCGCCGACATGAGTTGGGGCAGCGAGCCGGGACAGTTCAAATTGTGGGTGGGGCCATCGTCGGCCGAGGGGTCCGAAGCCGGCTTCGAGCTGACCGAATAGGATCCGAACCATGCGCCCCCATCTCTCGATCGCCGCGCTCGCCCTTCCGCTGATGCTCGCGGGTGCGGCGAGCGCGAAGGACGGGCCTGCCCCGCGCCCGAACATCGTCTACATCATGTCGGACGACCACGCCTATCAGGCGATCTCTGCCTATGGGTCGCCGCTGTCGAAGCTCGCGCCGACGCCGAACATCGACCGGATCGCGCGAAATGGTGCGATCTTCACGAACAGCTTCGTGGGCAATTCGCTGTGCGGGCCCAGTCGCGCGACGCTGCTGACCGGGCGGCAGAGCAATGCCCACGGCTTCAAGCAGAACGGCAACCGGTTCGACAACAACAGCTGGGTCTGGCCGCGCGCCTTGCGGCAGGCGGGGTACACGACCGCGATGTTCGGAAAGTGGCACATCAACCATTCGCCCGAAGGCATCGGCTTCGACGACTGGAAGGTGCTCGACGACCAGGGCGAATATTACAATCCCGACATCATCACCCCCAAGGGGCGCAGCATCGTCGCGGGCTATGCGACCGACCTGATCACCCGCTACAGCCTCGACTGGCTGAAAAACGGTCGCGACAAGTCGAAGCCCTTCGCCATCCTGATCCACCACAAGGCGCCGCACCGCAACTTCATGCCCGCGCTGCGCCATCTGACCAAATATCAGGGCGTCACCTTCCCCGTTCCCGACACCTATTTCGACGACTATTCGGGGCGCAAGGCCGCCGCGGCACAGGAAATGAACATCTACCGCGACATGTACGAGGGGCACGACCTGAAAATGACGGTGGCGGAGGGGTCGGCGCGGCTGCGGTACAATCGCTGGCCGGGCGCCTTCGACCGGATGACGCACGACCAGCAGGCGCAATGGGACGCCGCGATGCAGGCCGACAACGACCGGATGAACGCAGCGCATCTGTCGGGCCGCGACCTCGCGCTCTGGAAGTATCAGCGCTACATGCAGCAATATCTCGCGACCATCGCGTCGGTCGACGAAGGCGTGGGCGAGGTGCTCGATTATCTGGAAGACAGCGGCCTCGCCAAGAATACGGTGGTCGTCTACACCTCCGACCAGGGCTTCTACCTCGGCGAGCACGGCTGGTTCGACAAGCGTTTCATGTACGAGGAATCGCTGCGCACCCCCTTCCTGATCCAGTATCCGGGGCATATTCGACCCGGCACCAGGATCGCCGCGCCGATCCAGAACATCGACTATGCGCCGACCTTCCTCGCGCTCGCGGGGCTATCGGGTCCGGACACGATCCAGGGGCGCTCGCTGGTCCCGCTGTTCGGCGGACAGACGCCGGCCAATTGGCGCAAGGACATCTATTATCACTATTATGAATTTCCCGGCTTTCACTCGGTTCGCGCGCATTACGGGATGCGCGACGACCGCTACAAGCTCGTCCGCTTCTACAGCGACGACATCAACGCCTGGGAATTCTATGATCTGAAGAGCGATCCGCACGAGATGCACAACCGCATCGACGATCCGGCGATGCAGCGCCGGATCGCGGCGATGAAGCAGCGCCTGGCCGCGCTGCGCCG
>CAZSMB010000005.1:0-16309 GCA_964607625.1 uncultured Sphingopyxis sp.
CTGATCTCGAAACCGTTTCGTGAAAATACCGTGCGCGCGGCGATCAGCCAGAGCCTGCTCTTCACCCCCGAGCTCGCGGCCTGAACCAGGAATCGGTCGCTAACCGTCGGCGCCGGGACCGTTCGCGGTCAGATCGTCGACCTTGTCCATGATCGCGGCAAAGGTTTCGCTGGCAGGCAGGACATCGGTACTGCGCAGCGGCATGTCACCGCCATCCAATATATCGTGTAAGGCCGAGCGGGCGCGCGAGACGCGGCTTTTCATCGTGCCGACCGCGCAGCCACAGATGGCGGCGCCTTCTTCATAGCTGAGGCCGCCCGCCCCGATAAGCACCAGCGCCTCGCGCTGATCGACCGGCAATTGCAGCAGCGCGCGCTGAACGTCGGCCAGATGCAGGCTGTCGTCCTGATCGTCGGGTGCCACCAAAAGCCGCTCGGCGGCGAGTTCGTCGTAATCGGCGGTGAATTTCTTGCGTCGCATCTGCGACAGAAAGCAGTTGCGCAGGATGACGAAGGCCCAGCTCTTCATGCTCGACGGACCCGGCACATATTGCGCGCGCGCCTTCCACGCCTTGAGCATGGTTTCCTGTACCAGGTCGTCGGCCATGTCGGCGTTGCCGCACAGGCTGCGCCCGAACGCGCGCAGGTGCGGCAGCATCGCGGCGAGTTCGCGCTTGAAACTCGCGTCGTCGAGCGGCTGGGGAGCGGTATCGGTCGTCATCGCCTGCTAAGGCCCGGGCGCTGGAGAGGCGGAACGGAAATATATTTCATCTTCGCGCGGCTTAGCCGGTGCCGCGGGCAAAGCAAAGCCCAAGTGCGGAGGTGCCGCTCGTGCCCGCCGGGCCGTCACACGGCTGTGCCGCTGCGATGTCCCAGCGCCAGGAAGTTCGCGAGCATATGTTCGTCCTGCGGATCGAGGCGGCCGTTCGCCGCAAGCCGGGCCAGATTTTCGTCGTGCCCGCGAAACAGCGGGGTATAAAGCATCGACCATCCGGCAAATTCGCGCTCTTCGATCACGCGCCGCCGAATTTCGATCATGCCGTTGTGACGCCGGTCGGCGCGGATCGCGGCAAGGCACGCCTCGACCTTTTCGATCGGCCCTTCGAGAAGCTGCATGAAATTCTGGCCGTTATAGATCAACGCACCGGTCAGCTGGTCGCGCGCGTTATTGCGCTGCGCGGTTTCGAGAAGGGCGAGGATATCGTCTTGCGTCAGGCCGGGATCGGCCACGCTGACATAGATGACGGAGAGCAAGTGCGGCCCTTTCCTTGAACTGGCGCTAAGCCGCCAGAGAGCTGTTCTAGTCGCTCGCCCGCGCTATGGCGTTAATCTGAGTTAGGGCGAACTGTGGTTTCTTGGCAACGCTCCAATTCGAAAAATCGCACGCGCCGGGAACTTGCGCCCCCTTCTGTCGTTGCTTTGTCATGGCAACGCACGGCGAAAACAGGATGAACGGCAAAGGCGCTCCGCGCCCGATGACCGACGCGTCCCCCAAGGCCCGAGGGAGCTTCCCCGGCATGGGCGGCGATCAATGGCACCGCGCGCTTACGGGGCGCCAGTCGCCCGAGCCGGTGAGCGCGAAACTGCGCATGATCTATGGCAATATCGTTGCGGAGGATCTTCCCGACCGCATGCTCGACCTTCTGTCCCAGCTCGATCAGAAAAGCCCCGAATGACCCGTCCCCAAGCTGCTTTGCAGCCCTCCGACGACAACGGCCTGTCCGACAGCGAATTCAAGGCGTTGCTCGCGGACGTCATTCCCCATCTGCGCGCTTATGGGCGAAGCCTGTGCGGAAATCCGGACCTGGCCGACGACCTGACCCAGGATACGATGGTCAAGGCATGGGCGTCGCGCGCACGATTCGAGCGCGGAACGTCGATCAAGGCCTGGACCTTCGTCATCCTGCGCAACACCTTTCTGTCCCAGATGCGGCGCAACAAGTTCAAGGGCGAATATGACGAAGGCGTCGTCGAACGCACGCTCGCGACGCCGGCCGCGCAAGAGGATTCGGGCGAAATGGCCGACCTGCAACGCGGACTGATGGAATTGCCGCAGGACCAGCGCGAGGCGCTGATCCTCGTCGGTGCCGGCGGCATGTCGTACGAAGAGGCGGCACAGATCTGCGACTGCGCGCTCGGCACGATGAAGAGCCGGGTTTCGCGCGCGCGAACGGCGCTCGAAGACATCATGGCAAGCGGCCAATTCTCGCAAAAACGGTCGGATGCACCGCCGGCGAGCGAGGCGGTCGATGCGATCATGGGCAGCGTCGAGGAAATCGCCGCGCGGCGCGGAAGCGAACGATAGGCTCCCGATCCTACCCCCTCGACTTTGCGGCATCGCCGCGCCAGAACGGCGCTGTCCTCCACAACAAGGCGACGTCCGGCATGAAAACCCTTCCGACATTCACGCTCGCCGCGGCCTTCGTCGTTGCCGCCTGTTCGGCCGGCAGCGCACCGAGCGAAGCCGCGTCGGGCGACATGGCCGCACTCGACGCGTCGGGCAAGCAGCCCGCCTCCCCGCTCGCGGATGCGCCCTTCACCGTCGAGGAGGTCGCCGAATTCGACGAGCCCTGGGCCATGACCTTCCTGCCCGGCGGCAAGCGCGCGCTCGTCACGGAGAAGGCCGGCAAGCTCAAGCTGTGGCAGGCTGACGGCGAGACGCTGGAGGTCGCGGGCGCCCCCACGGTGGCCTATGGCGGGCAGGGTGGGTTCGGCGATGTGATCCTGGCGCCCGGTTTCGCATCGAGCGGCACCGTCTACCTCAGCTGGATCGAGGCGGGCGGCGGCGACACCTATGGCGCCGTCGTCGGCAGGGCCAGGCTGGTCGATGGCGCCTCGCCGCGTCTCGAAGGGCTCGCGACCATCTGGAAACAGGACCCCCAAGTCCCCGGCCGCGGCCATTTCTCACATCGGCTCGCCTTTTCGCCCGACGGGCAATATCTGTTCATCAGCTCGGGCGAGCGGCAGAAATTCGATCCCGCGCAGGACATGGACAAGAATCTGGGCAAGGTCATCCGCCTGAAGCCCGATGGCAGCATTCCCGCCGACAATCCCTTTGCCGACGCTTCAAGATCCGATCGGGGCGGAATCACCGCGCAAATCTGGTCGCTCGGCCACCGCAACCTGCTGGGGCTGGCATTCGACGGCACCGGCCGACTATGGCAGCAGGAGATGGGGCCAAAGGGCGGCGACGAGGTCAACCTCGTCGAACGCGGCGCGAATTACGGCTATCCGATCGTATCGAACGGCGACCATTATGACGGCAAGGATATCCCCGACCACCCGACGCATCCCGAATTCACCGCGCCCAAACTGTGGTGGAATCCATCGATTTCGCCGGCCGGGCTCGCCTGGTACGATGGCAGCCTCTATCCGGGCTGGAAGAACAGCCTGCTGATGGGCGCACTGTCGGGCGAAGGGCTGATCCGCATGGCGATCGACGGCGACGCGCTGCACAAGTCCGACCGCTGGGATTTCGGGACGCGCATCCGCGAGGTCGAGGTCAACGAGGACGGATCGGTCTGGCTCCTGACCGACGGCAAGGACGGCAAGCTGGTGAAGCTGGTTCCGAAGGGCTGATGATCCGCGCCTTCCTCTCTCGCCGCGCCGAATGGCCGGCGCGCGTGCCCGATCCCGACGCGCCCCCCCGGCTCGGACTGCTGTGGCGCGAGGTGGGGGCCTTGCTGCGCGCGATCGGCGGCCGCGTCCGGCCCATGCCGCCCGAAGCCAATCCGGACAGCCCCTATCCGCCCGTCATGGTCCTGCCGGGCTTCCTGTCGGGCGACTGGGCCACCAAGGCGCTGCGCGCCGACCTGCGCCGCGCGGGCTTCCGCTGCTACGCCTGGGGCCTGGGCTTCAATCGCGGCGCGACCGCCGACATCATCGAGCGCATCGACGGCCGCGTCGAGTGGATCATCGCGCGCACCGGACGAGCGCCCGCCCTCGTCGGCTGGAGCCTGGGCGGCATTTATGCCCGCGAATATGCCAAGCATCATCCAGGCAAGGTCGCGCGCGTGGTGACGCTGGGGTCGCCCTTCTCGGGCAGCCGCCGCGCCAATCGCGCGTGGCGCCTCTATCACCTGATCGCGCGCCACCCGGTCGACAATCCGCCGATCGATTTCCACCCGGCCCCGCGCCCGGAAATGCCGACCTTCGCGCTCTGGTCGAAGCACGACGGCGTCATCGCGGTGAACAGCGCGCGCGGCCTTCCGCACGAAAGCGACCGGCAGATAGAGGTCGATTGCGGCCATATGGGCTTCGCCTATGCCCCGACATCGGTCGCAGCGATCGCGAAAGCCCTGACCGAGAAGGTCGACGAGGACGCCGCCGCGACCCGATGACAGACGCCGATCTCGCGGACTTCATCCGCGCCAACCTGCCCGTCGCACCCGTCCCCGGCATTCCCGAAATCCGCCTGCACGGCGCCGTGCCCTCGAGCGGCATCGGACGGCTGGCGCAGGACGACCGGGCCGGCGTCGCCGCCCCCTATTGGGCGCATCGCTGGGCGGGCGGGCTTGCGCTTGCTCGCCATGCGCTCAACCGACCCGGGATCGTGCGCGGCCGCCGAGTCCTCGATCTTGGCGCGGGATCGGGACTCGTTGGAATCGCCGCGGCCATAGCCGGAGCGACGTCGGTCACGGCGGTCGAAAGCGATCGCCACGCGGTCGCGGCGCTACGCCTGAATGCGACGCTGAACGACGTCGACGTCGCGGTGTGCCATGCCGATGTCGGCGCCTTGCCCGTCCCCGACGCCGACCTCGTGCTGGTCGGCGACCTCTTCTACACCGAAGACCTCGCCGGCCGCGTTACCGCCTTTCTCGCCCGCTGCCTCGATGCGGGGCTCGATATCCTCGTCGGCGATCCGTGGCGCCGCCCGCTACCGCTCGATCGACTTCGGGAAGTCGCCCGCTACGATGTCTTTGAAAGCGGCTTGCGGACAACGGCGAGCGGCGTCTTCCGTTTTCGCCCTCAGCATACGTCGATGCGATAGCCCGCCCCGGCGCGCCACCGGAAACGCATCCGTCCTGGGCGGCATCCCCTCTTGCCCGTCGCCGCGAAACCGAGCCGCCGCAGCAGCGCGCGCGAACGCTCGTTGGCCGGATGGCATTCGGCGACGATCGCACAGTCCGGCCGCGACGCCGCAAGCGACGCGACCATCGCGCCGACCGCCTCGGTCGCCAGTCCCCTGCCCCGTGCCGCCGCCGCAAACCAGTAACCGACTTCATATTCCCGGCCCGGCCGGCGGTGAACGCCGATAACGCCGACCAAGGCCGCATCGTGCCGGTCGCGCACCGCATGGTACACGTCGCCTCCGCCCGATGCGGCGATCAGGGCGCGCGCATCGCTTTCGGTGAACGGATCGGGCAGGAAATGCACCTGCGACGTCACCGAAGCATCGGTGATCGCAGACAGGGCACGCGCATCGTCCGCCAACAGGGGCGTGATGCGACAATGGTCGGTCGACAAGGCAAGCAAGGTATCGGTCATGTCGCGTCTTCTTCAAAAGCGCACGCCGTGACCGGAGGGGGTAGTGGTGTGATGATGACCATTCGCCTGTCCGAACACGGCGGCGATGGTCACAGGATGATGCCATGCCGCTCCTAGATAAAGGAGCGCCAATACACGCTGAAAGGAGTGGATCGGTTACCGGTCATCGCGAGCGGGTCTATGCGCCTTTCCCGTGCCGGTCAATCGCCGAGCAACGCATCGAGCGCGGGCGCCGCCTCCGGACCGCCGGCGATCAGCGTTTCGATACGCGCCACCCGGTCGGCCGGCACCCCGAAGGCGCGCGCCGCATCCAGCCATTCGGCAGCCGTCACGCGGCCGTCCGCATCGGTTTCGATCAGGTCGCGAACGAAATCGGCAAAACCCTTGCCGCGCGGCCGGCCGGCGGCGTCCACGGCCTGCGCGAACAGGGCTCCGCAGGCATAATAAGCGCGCTGGTCGTTCCGGCGGCGCGCGTCGGCAAGCGAGCCTTTGGCGAGCGCGGCGATGCAATCGGTCCGTGCCTCGTCCATGAAGGCGCCGGCGTCATAATGCGAATCTGCACGCTTCGCGACCTGCATCGCCAGATAATCTGCGCCGCCCTCGGTGATCCACGCGTCGTCCGGAGAGGCATAGCCGATGGTCTGTCCAAGCCAGAAATGCGCCGCCTCATGCGCGATGAACCAGCGCATCTGATCGAGCGCGCCCGGCGACTGGGTCAGTAATTGCTTGCCCTCCAGTCGCATCGTGATCAGGCCGGGGGAGACGCTGCCGCCTGTGCTGGCGCCGGCAAAATTCGCACCGGCCCAGCTTGCGATCACCGTCGGCCGGCTGCCCTTGTGTGCACCCATTTCGGCTTCGTAGGCGCCAAACACCGCCGGAGTGAAATCGCGCAGACGCGTTGCGATCCACGCCGGCAGACCGGGGTCCAGGATCGTCGCGACGGGATCGTCCGGCGACAGCGCCACGTCGCCGACATAGACATAATTGTCGCCGATATCTTCCGCCCGCGTGACCCGGTGTCCGTCGAACAACAGCGGCGCGCCGCCAGCGGTAAGTCCGATATCGTTGGAATAGTCGCCGGGCTCGCGCAGCGCCGCGAGCGCCTCGCGACTTTCCATCGGAAAGGTGGCGAAATGCCCGCCATAAAGTGCCATCGTGCCATCGGACAGGATGATCGCGGGATCATAGTCGGCGACCAGATCCTCGCCAAGCGGTTGAAAAGCTATCGTCACCTCGCGCGGGACATTGCCGTCGGCGGCGACGAAGGCGTCGAAATCGCCGATCCGTGCCAGCGATACGCCTGGCGTTTCCACCTGCCAGCTTTTCGGGCGCCACGGGGTCGCGTCGATCCGCAGCAAGGCCGATCGCTGAAACGCCCAGATCGGCGCATCGGCCGCGAACCGGAAATGCGCCGTCCATCCGCCGTGATCGCGCGCCACAAGCACGTGGTTCGTCGGCGTCGCGGCAGCGGAATGCACCGCCGTATCCGGCAACGGCGAATGGGCGGCGCACGCACCCAGCAAGGCAAGACACAGCAGGGGAAGAATTTTCATAGCATTCTCGACATGACAGAAAATCCCCGGCGGGTCGCCGATACCCCCCGTCCTTCGCTGCTGTCAATTGCGTCGCGCACCCTCCGCAACCAGCCGCCTTGACGCGCCGCATTTCACGAAATAATATAAGTTACATGAAACGCGACAGCCGGCTCTCGGGCGTCCTGCACGTCCTCCTCCACATGGCACAGGCGGGCACGCCGCTCACGTCCGAACGCCTTGCCAAGGCGATGCAGACCAACCCCGTCGTAATCCGCCGTATCCTCGGCGGTCTGCGCGAGGCCGGGTTCGTCCATTCGGAAAAGGGCCACGGCGGCGGCTGGACGATCGCGCGCGACCTGTCGACGGTCACGATGCGCGACATCTACGATGCGATCGGTCGTCCCCGGCTGATGGCGATGGGCAACCGTACGGAAGCGCCCGGCTGCCTTGTCGAGCAGGCGGTCAACGCGGCGCTCGACACCAGTTTTCGCGATGCCGAAGCCCTGCTGCTCGCGCGCTTCGAGACCGTGACGCTCGCCGCGCTCGCCGCCGATTTCCATCGCCGCATGGCGGCGCACCCCACCCCCTCGCAGGAGCATGTTCATGGCTGAAGGCGTCCAATATTTCCTCGACAGCTTCAAGGACCCCGCCGCCGTTGCGCACTATGGCGAAGGGCCGCGCCGCTTCGTCCCCGGGCTCGACGGGCTGCACCGGATGACGGGCCTCCTGCTCGCCGAGCGCGCGCCGTCCGACGCGCATATCCTGGTTCTCGGTGCCGGCGGCGGCAGCGAGATGAAGGCGATGGCCGACGCCCATCCGGGCTGGCGCTTCACCGGGGTCGATCCCGCGGCGGCGATGCTCGACCTTGCCGAACGGGTGATGGGACCCGATGCCGACCGCACCGACTTGATCGAGGGTTATATCGACGATGCCCCTCCCGGCCCTTTCGACGGGGCGACCTGCCTCCTGACGCTCCATTTCCTCGACCGCGCCGAACGCATCCGCACCGCGGCCGAAATTCGCGCGCGGCTGAAACCCGGCGCACCCTTCGTCGCCGCGCACGGCAGCTTCCCACAGTCGGCCGAGGCGCGCGATCGCTGGCTCGACCGCTATGCCGCCTTTGCCGTCGCCTCGGGCGGCGATCCCGAACAGGTCGCCAAGGGCCGCCAGGCCGTCGCCACCCACGTCGCGATGCTGAGCCCCGAAGAGGATGAAGCGGTGCTGCGCGCGGCGGGGTTCACCGGCGTGGAAACCTTCTATACCGCCTTCACCTGGCGCGGCTGGGTCGGCTACGCATAGCGCCGACTTTCGGGCGTCCCGAAGTCAGCTACCCTGCAAAAGGCGCGACGATGTCGTCAGTCACGCGCAGCGGCCGGCCGCTCGCCTTGTCGATCAGCGCCCAGACCGTCCGTGCACGGACGTGGACCTTGCCGTCGGCGCCGGTAAATTCCATGAAGCGATCGAATTTCGCCCCGTGCGGCTTGTCGGCGACCCAGGTGCGCGCGGTCACGCTCTCGCCGGGGCCGAGCGCGCGCAGATAGTCGATCTCGTGCCGCACCACGACCCAGATATAGGCGTCCTTGTGCGCTTGCGGCGCCGCGGCGTCCCAATGGCCGGTCGCGACCTGCTGGATCCATTGCACCCAGACAGCATTGTTGACGTGGCCGAGCTCGTCGATGCTCTCGGGCGTGGCGGTGAGTTGAAGCGTATATTCTTTCATCAGTCGCCCAGACTATGTCTAGATTCAGTTCGTGGTGGGGCGAGAATGGCTGGCCCCGAGAACCGGCGCGCAGCGTACTTCGGTACGTGAGCACCGGAAGCGCAGGAGACGGCCGTTCGCAGCCCGCCACGGGCTGAATATCGGCATAGTCTACGCGAGCTCGACCGTCGTCACCATATAGCCGGCGTCGCGCAGCGCCTTGACCAGTGCGTCGAGATGCTCGCGGTCGCGCGCTTCGCATTCGATGTCGGTGATCAGCCCCTTGGCGGGAAGCGTGGTAAAGATGCGCTGGTGATAGATCTCGATGATGTTCACCTGGTGCGCGTTGAACACCTCCATCACCTTGAACAGCGCGCCGGGTCGGTCCTGAAGGCGGATGCGCAGCCGCGCGATGCGGCCCGACCGCGCAAGGTCGCGCAGCAACACATTGGCAAGCAGCCGCGTGTCGATATTGCCGCCGGTCAGGACGAGCCCCACCTTGCGCCCGGCGAATTCTTCGGGGTGGGCGAGCATGGCGGCAAGCCCCGCGGCGCCCGCGCCCTCGACCACCGTCTTCTCGATCTGCAAGAGCAGGCTGACCGCGCGCTCAAGGTGGCGTTCGGCGACAAGGACGATATCGTCGTTGAGCTCGGCGACGACCTTGCGCGTATAGGCGCCGGGCTGCTTGACCGCGATGCCTTCGGCCAGCGTGTCGCCCTCGCACGCCATGTCGACGCCGTTCAATTCGGCATACATCGACGGATAGAGTTCGGCCTGCACCCCGACGAGGCGCATGTCATTCTTGATCCCGCGCGCCGCGGTCCCCATGCCGGTCAGCAGCCCGCCGCCGCCGATCGGCACGATCAGCGTGTCGAGTTCGGGCACATCCTCCAGCATTTCGAGCGCGACCGTTCCCTGCCCGGCCGCGACGTGCGGATGGTCGAAGGGATGGACGAAGGTCAGCCCGCGCTCCTTTTCGAGTTCGAGCGCATGGGCATAGGCATCGTCGAACTTTTCGCCGAACAGCACGATCGTCGCGCCGTGGCTCGCGGTCTGCGATACCTTTACCTGCGGGGTCGTCTTCGGCATCACGATGGTGACGGGGACGCCCAGCCGCTTGCCATGATAGGCCAGCCCCTGCGCGTGGTTGCCCGCCGACGCCGCGATCACACCGCGGGCCTTGGCCGCGTCGTCGAGCAGCATCAGCGCGTTGAGGGCACCGCGTTCCTTGTAAGCCGCGGTAAATTGCAGATTTTCGAACTTCAGCCACACGTCGGCGCCGACCAGTTCGGACAAGGTCTGCGATTTCAGCGTCGGCGTGCGGACGACCGCGCCGTCAATTCGCTCCGCCGCCGCGCGCACATCGTCCAACGTGATCGCCGGAAAATCGGCAGCGGGGGTCAGGGTGAGTTGATCGGTCATAGCGGCAAGCGCCCTACCCCATCTGGCGCATGAAGCAAACAATGCTATGGACCGCGCATGAGCGAAGAAAAATTGCGTATCGCCTTCATCGGCACCGGCGTCATGGGCGGGCCGATGGCAGGACATCTCGTCAGGGCCGGTCACAGCGTCACCGTCCATAACCGCACCCGTGCCAAGGCCGACGCCTGGGCATCCGAATATGGCGGCAGCGCCGCAGCGACGCCCGCCGAAGCGGCGAAGGACGCCGACGCGGTTCTCGCCTGCGTGGGCAACGACGACGATCTCGCCGAAGTCACGCTGGGGGCGGACGGCGCCTTCGACGCCATGAAGAAGGGCGCGGTCTTTGTCGATCATACGACCGTATCGGCGCGAATCGCGCGGCGGCTGGCCCAGGAGGCCGAAACGCACGGGCTGCTCAGCGTCGATGCGCCGGTGTCAGGCGGCGAATCGGGCGCTCAGGCGGGCAAGCTGTCGATCATGTGCGGCGGCAGCGATGCCGCCTTTGCGGCGGCCGAGCCGGTGATGCGCGCCTATGCCGCGCGGATCGTCCATATCGGCGGCGCGGGCGCCGGGCAGACGACGAAGATGGTCAACCAGATCGCGATCGCCGGCGTGCTGCAAGGCTTGTCCGAAGCCGTGCGCTTCGCCCAGGCCTCGGGCCTGGACACCGACAAGGTTTTCGAAGCGGTATCGGGCGGCGCGGCCGCAAGCTGGCAGATGCAGAACCGCTGGGCCACGATGGCGAACGACGAATTCGACTTCGGTTTCGCGGTCGACTGGATGCGCAAGGATCTGGGTCTCGCGCTCGACGAAGCGCGGGCCAATGGGGCGACGCTGCCCGTCGCGGCGCTCGTCGACCAATTCTATGCCGAGGTGCAAAAGGCCGGCGGCGGCAGAAAGGACACGAGCTCGCTGGTGACGAGGCTGCCGAAGTGATCCGCGCCGCCCTTTGTGCTTCGCTGGCGCTGGCGTTCGCCGCACCCGCGCACGCCGATACGTTGATCGACAATGTCAACGGCCTGACGCTCGACAAGGACGGCAAGCTGATCCGGTTCACCGGGCTGCTCATCGACAAAGACGGCAAGGTCAAGCAGCTCCTCGACCGCAAGGACAAGCGCCCGGAGCGTCCCGATTTCGAGGAAAATGCGAAGGGCAAGACGCTGATCCCCGGCCTGATCGACGCGCATGGGCATGTCATGGGACTGGGCTTTTCGCTAATGACGCTCGATCTGTCGGGCACGCGGTCGCTCGACGAGGCGCTCGCCGCGATCCGCAAATATGCCGCCGACAATCCCGAACTGCCGTGGATCATCGGCGGCGGCTGGAACCAGGAGGCCTGGGGGCTCGGCCGCTTCCCGACCGCCGCCGACCTCGACGCCGCGGTCCCCGATCGCCCGGTATGGCTCGAACGCGTCGATGGGCATGCGGGATGGGCAAACAGCGCCGCGATGCGCGCCGCGCGCGTCACCGCGTCGACCAAGGCCCCCGAGGGCGGCCGGATCGAAATGGCAAAGGGTCAGCCGAGCGGCGTGTTCGTCGATGCCGCAACCGCACTGGTGGGCGGAGCGGTGCCCAAGCCCCTTGCGCGCGATCGCGACCGCGCCTTCCTGCTCGCGCAGCAAAAATTGCTCGAACAGGGGATCACGGCGATCGCCGATATGGGCACGACCATCGACGACTGGCAGAGCTATCGCCGCGCCGGCGACAAGCACCAGCTGGCGATCCGCATCATCAGCTATGGCCACGACGTCGACAATATGGCGCTGATCGGCGGACCGGGGCCAACGCCCTGGCTCTATGACGACAAGCTGCGGATGGTCGGGGTAAAGCTCTACCTCGACGGAGCCCTGGGGTCACGCGGCGCGTGGCTGAAGGCGCCTTATGCCGACGCGCCCGGACAGACGGGCCTGCCGCTGCTCACCCCCGCCCAGTTGCGCAACAAGATGGTGCGCGCGTCGATGGACGGATTTCAGGTCGCGATCCATGCGATCGGCGATGCCGCGAACGCCGAAGCGCTCGACGCGATCACCGACCTCAACGCCGATCTGCCCGGCGAGCGCCGCTGGCGTATCGAACATGCACAGATCGTCGACCCCGCCGATATTCCGCGCTTCAAGCAATTGGGCGTCGTCGCTTCTATGCAGCCGATCCACCAGCCGTCGGACCGGCTGATGGCCGAAGCGCGGCTGGGGCCGGAGCGACTGGTGGGCGCCTATGCGTGGCGCAGCATGGAGAAAGCGGGCGTGCGCCTTGCCTTCGGATCGGATGTGCCGGTCGAGAGCGCCAACCCCTTCCCCGGCATCGCCGCCGCGATCTCGCGCACCGACGCCGACGGCCAGCCGTTCGGCGGCTGGCACCCCGAAGAGGCGGTGAGCCGCGAAACCGCGCTCGACGGCTTCACTCGCAGCGCCGCCTTCGCGGGTTTTGCCGAGGATCGTATCGGTACGCTGATGCCGGGAATGCGCGCGGATTTCCTGATCCTCGACGCCGACCCGATGCTGGCCAGCCCGGGCGAGATCCGGACAATGACCCCGTTGGAAACCTGGATCGGCGGCTACCGCTATTACAAGCGCAAAGGCGGCTGACGTGCGCCGCCGTCGCCTGCTCGCCGCAATGGCGGCCGCGCCGGCGGCGCTCGCGCTCGGCGGGGCAAAGAAGGAACCGAAGCGCCACGAGGCGCCCGAACCCCGCCGCTCGCGAGCGCGCAAGGGCGCCAAGCCGCCCGAGCGCCATGTCGATGTCGCCGTGATCGGCGCGGGTGCGATCGGCGCCTGGACCGCATGGCATCTGGTACGGCGCGGGCTGCACGTCCGCCTGTTCGACGCCTATGGCGCGGGCAACCGCCGCGCGGCGTCGAACCTTCCCACGATGATGCTCGATCCGGTCCAGGGCGGGGACGCGCTGTATGCGGCGCTGGTCGAAGAGAGCCGCAAGGCGTGGGCGCGCCTGTCGGACAGTGCAAGCCTGCCGATTCTCACCCCGTGCGAAGCGGTCACCGCGCTCGCTGCAACCGACGCCGTCGTGCCGCCGGAGGGCGCCGCGCGGATCGGCGGAGATGCGCTCCGTCCGCGCTACACGCAGGTCGCGTGGCGCCCCGAAGAAGCGGCCCTCGTTGCACAGGCCGGGGCGATGCTCGCGGGACGGCGGGGCGTGCTCGAAGCGATCCTCGATGCGCAGGTCGACCCGGAGACCGTGGTGATGCCAGCGCCGCTGCACGACAAGAAGCGCGATCTGTATGTCCTGCCCGACGGCGGCACCGCCAGGACGCTGGTCTATGCCAGCGGGGCGTGGCTGACCGAATTGTTCCCCCAGCTTTTGACGCCGCACCATCTGTCGGCGGTGCGCTACGCCGTCTTCCACTTCGGCCCCGGTCAGGGCGACGTCCATTACCGCCCGCCCGCCATGCCGGCGCTCGTCGACCGCGCCTATGGCTTCAACCTGATCCCCGACGTCGAGGGCGTCGGGGTGCGCGTGTGGAAAAGCGCGCCCGACGCCAGCGTCGACCCGGACAGTTTCGACCGACGCACCGACGCCGGGTCGGACGGACGGGCGCTTGCCGAGGCCCGGCAATGGATCGCGACCCGGCTGCCCCGCCTGGCCGACGCGCCCGTGGTCGCGAGTGCCGCGACGCACGATTGCCGCACCGCAACGGGCGACCTGCTGCTCGACCGCCTGCCCGGGCATCCGCGCGTATGGCTCGCCGGCGGCGGCGCGGGTCGCGCCTTTGCTCTCGCGCCTGCGATCGGGGGGCGCGTCGCCGCGCATGTCGAAGATGCGAGCCGGCCAGTCGAGCCGCGATGGGCGCTCTCGCGGTTGGTAGGCGGGTCAACATGACAGCAAGCCACGCGCGCTCGTCCGTCCTTTCCCCGTTCGCATCGAGCGAAGTCGGGATGCCCGTCGATCTGGCGCAACCTTGCGACGTGTCTCGACTTCGGCGAGCATCCCAAGTTTATCCTGAGCGCCTGTCGAGGCAGTCGAAGGGCTCGACACGAACGGACGGGGAAGAATGAAGCTGACCGACTGCCACAATATCGACGATTTCCGGGCGCTCGCAAAACGGCGGCTGCCTTGGCCGGTGTTCGATTATATCGACGGCGCCGCCGACGACGAGGTGACGCGCCGCCGCAACCGCGACGCGTTCGACCGCTGCGACCTGATCCCGCGCGTGCTCGCCGGGATGGAAAGCGTCGATATACGCACGACCCTGTTCGGGCGCGAGGTGTCGATGCCGCTCTTCCTGTCCCCCACCGCGCTCCAGCGCCTGTTCCACTGGCAGGGCGAGCGCGCCGTGCTGCGCGCGGCGGCGAAGGCGGGCACGGTCGCTGGCATTTCGAGCCTTGCGACGATCAGCCTGGCCGAAGCCGGCGCCCTCACCGACGGGCCCAAGTTGTTCCAGCTCTATGTTCACAAGGACGAGGGGCTCAACCGTGCGATGCTCGACGCCGCGCGCGAAGCGAAATTCGACGCGGTTGCGCTGACCGTCGACACCATCGTCGGGGGAAATCGCGAACGCTGCCTGCGCTCGGGCTTTACCTCGCCCCCGCGCTTCACCGCGTCGAACATGCTGAGCTATGCCGCGAAACCCGGCTGGGGCCTGAATTATGTTCTCCGGGAGAAATTCAGCCTGCCCAACCTCGCCACCCACGTGTCCGAGGGATCGAGCGTGCCCAGGTCGGTGGCCGATTATTTCACCTCGATGCTCGACCAGAGCCTCGACTGGACCCGCGCCGAGGCCATTCGCAAGGCATGGGACGGCCCCTTCTGCCTGAAGGGCATTGTCGCGGTCGAGGACGCGAAACGCGCGGTCGACATCGGCGCCACCGCGATCATGGTGTCGAACCACGGCGGGCGACAGCTCGACGGCAGCATTTCGCCCTTCGACGCGCTCGCGGACATCGTCGATGCCGTCGGCGACAAGGTCGAGGTGATCTGCGACGGCGGCATCACCCGCGGAACGCATGTGCTCAAGGCCTTGTCGGTCGGCGCGAAAGCCTGTTCGGGCGGGCGCCTCTATCTCTACGCGCTCGCCGCGGCGGGCGAGGACGGAGTCGCGCGCGCCATCGCATTGCTCCGCGCCGAAATCGAACGCGGCATGAAATTGATGGGTGTGAAGACGCTGAGCGACCTAGGCCGCGACAATCTGCGCTGGCGCTGACGATAGTCCTTCCCAGCCGCTACGCCCAAAGGAAGGGGCGGCCTCCCCCCAGAAGCCGCCCCCGGCCCGGCGTCAGAACGAAACGCCGAGCGTAAAGATCACGGCACCGTCGGCGCCGACACCTTCCTTGTAGCCGAGCGCCTTGGGCGCATCGGTGTTCACATAGGCGACGCTGCCGGTCAGCGCCTTCCAGCTGGCCGAAACGCCGACCGAATAGTCGATGACTTCGCCGTCGGCACCGCCGAGGAAGCTGTCGCTCTTTGCAAAGCCGATATGGCCGTTCACGCTGAACGGGGTGTTCGGGATCGCAACGCCGGCATCGGTGTAGAGATAGACGCCGCTGTCGTCGCCGAGCGAATCCTGACCGCCCGGAGCCCAGGCGATGCCGGTCTTGAGCGATGCGGGGCCAAGGTCGCCCGACACAGAGAAATAGGGCTCGATGATCGAACTGTTCGACGTGCCGGGATAAAGATAGAGCGTCGCGCCGATGTCGGCGGTCAGGCCGGGCGCGACTTCTTTCGAATAGCCGCCGAAGACGTCGATTTCGGTGCCGTTGGCAAAACCGATGCTCGATCCCCAGGTTCCGACATACAGCCCGCTGTCATGGCTGATGCTGAACCCGCCCTGGATCGCGGCTTCCTCGTTCGACTGGCTGAAACCGCGGAAGCGATAGTCGCTTACGACGGTGGCGCTACCCGAAATCGTGATGCCGTCGCTGTCCTCATCCTGAGCGTAGGCGGTCGACGGGATCGCTACGGCGGCGAGAAGCATGCCGAGGCACGCGCGGGAGAAATTCTTCATGGACAGATCCTCTGAACAGATAAACGGATCGTCCCTGCCTGCTGCCTGACGGCCGGCCTCTTTTACGGGCCAGTCCCTTCAGACGAGCCCTCCTCTTTCACAGACTCGCTGCGCTGCACAATGGGGAAAGCGCCGATCTTGCCTAAAAAATGGGCTATGTGACAAATATGCAACAACTACCTTACGTCGAACCGGTTACATAAGAAATATT